>JAESPY010000250.1 GCA_016765435.1 Emcibacter sp. | reverse complement strand
GGTAACGTCAGCGAAAAACCCCCATTTAAACCCCGGTGCGATGTCAACAACCCGGCACGAACCATGGTGCCCAGTATTTTGCTTACCGTCGGCAACGGAATATGTGTAAAACCAGCCAATTCCGCAGAAGAATGAATATCCCGCGGTTTCAACGCGATATAACACATTAACTCAACCCCGTAGTCAGCCAGATTTGACAGCTTGATCATTTTAATTCAATCCATACCAATTTTGTATTCTATACATGGGGCGAAGAAGGCCGATTGTCAACGAAAATCATACCAAATTGGTCATTTTAAGCTTAAAGTAATTGATTTACAAGGAAATATGAGGAATCCTCTTAAAAATAAGGCGCCTTATGGCTTCATGGCCAATATCATTATTGTATACGTGAGCTTAATCGCTGACAGACGTCGTCCAATTGATCCAGCGTTTTATATTGCAGCCGTAATTCGCCACTTTCATCACTGTTAAAATCAATGGTAACGGTTAGGCCCAGCGCCAGAGACAGGTCTTTTTCAAGAGCGATGGTATCCGCATCCTTATCTTGCTTGTATATTTTAATACTCGCCGCCGGTTTATTGCGTACGCGGCCGATTTTAGCAAGATTTTCCACCTGCCGGACACTTAGGCCCTCCTCCAAAATTCTCCGGGCAACGGCCTCAGCATCTTCTACCGTGATCAGAGCCCGAGCATGGCCCATGCTGATTTTTCCCTCATTTACCAACTCACGCACAAAGGACGGCAACACCAGCAACCGCAAGATATTTGCGATGTGGCTACGGCTTTTACCCACAATATGGCCCAATTGCTCCTGAGTATGATGAAATTCATCCATCAACCGCTTATATCCCATGGCTTCTTCTATGGGACTAAGGTCATGACGTTGGATATTTTCGACAAGCGCAACTTCAAGAGCCTCTGTATCGCTCATTTCCCGAATCAGAACCGGAACTTTATGCAATCCTGCGGCCTGCGCTGCCCGCCAGCGCCGTTCTCCGGCAATGATCTCATATTCATTCAGCTTGCCACGTCTGCGCACCAGCAAGGGCTGTAAAATCCCCCGGTCTTTTACAGATTGAATCAAATCAGCCGACTTTTGCTTATCAAAATAATGCCGGGGCTGATAAGGATTGGGCACCAGAAATTCAATAGGCAAATCCCGATCACGAGATTCCGCAGATGACGGTGCCAACACATTAGCATATTCTTTATCCGTAGAATCCAGAAGCGCCGACAAACCCCGTCCTAACCCTTTGCTTCTACTCGTATTTTTACTAGAATTTCTACTCTGCGACTTAATAGCATTCCGACCCAAGGCTTTGGGCGCGCTTTTAAGTAACTTTTTACCAGATTTCGCCTTAACTGCCATGCAATAAAAATCCTTTGAAATATATTATACGATGCCTTTAAATCAGGCCGCTCTGGTGGTTTCCCGCCGCAACAATTCCCGTGCCAACCGGATATAGGCCTGACTGCCGCTACATTTATAATCATAAAGCAAAACCGGTTTCCCGTGCGATGGTGCTTCGGAAACCCGCACATTGCGGGGAATAACCGTTTTAAATACTTTTTTGCCCAAATAGCCCCTGACATCATTGGCCACCTGACCCGAAAGATTATTCCGTCCATCATACATGGTCAGAACCACGCCTTCTATTTCAAGGCCCGGGTTAAAGTTGGCTTTTACCGTTTCAATGGTCCGCAATAACAGACTCAAACCCTCAAGCGCAAAAAATTCGCATTGAAGCGGTACAATCACCGAATGCGCCGCCGCAAGCGCATTCAGGGTCAAAAGGCTCAAAGATGGGGGACAATCAATCAATATATAATCAAACTGGTCAATGACCGGGTCCTGCAGGGCCTGTCTGAGGCGATATGTGCGCTGTTGCTCATTAACCAGCTCCAGCTCCGCTCCGACCAGATCAACCGTTGACGGCACCAGAAGCAGCCCGGGAACGATAGTCTCCATAATCGCGTCCCCAAGGCTCATCCCGCCCATAAGGATTTCATATATATTATTGTCCCGATTACCCCGTTCAGAGCCAATTCCGGTACTGGCATTTCCCTGAGGATCCATGTCAATCAGCAAGACTTTTTTCTTGGCCGCAACCAATGCGGTTGCCAGGTTAATGGTGGTGGTGGTTTTGCCCACTCCACCTTTTTGATTGGCGATAGCGATGATTTCCGGCTTACGGCGGCCTGTGGATAACTTTGTGGACATATTAAATAATTCTCCCGTGTTAAATCCTGCTCAAACCCTTTATGTGACTGACTTTCAGTATCACGCCCGATTCAGCGCTAACGCTTGTGAATTTTTCTTCTTCAAATACCCAGTTTGCCCTGGCGTCGGCAATTTCCTGATCAACGATCTCGCCTTTTAAAAACAAACAAACCGTATCTTCCCCCATAAAATTTCGCCCCAAATCCAAGAGTTTATCAAGAGGGGCACAGGCCCGGGAAATAATATAATCCACCTGAAAAGGCTTCATCATTTCCACCCGCTCATTATAAACAATGGCACTGCAACCCGTTTCTCTGATCACCTGACGCATGAAGGCGCATTTTTTACCATTGCTTTCCACCATGTGGAATTCCCCCACACCCAACATGGACAGTAACAGACCGGGAAAGCCCGCACCACTGCCAATATCCAGAATCCGTAAATTATTGGATTTTGAGTTATCAAAAAGCGCTTTTAGCTGAAAACTATCATAAAAATGCCGCCGCCAAAGATCAGGTAGGGTCGCAGAACTGACCAGATTGATCTTTCTTTGCCATTTTTCCAAGAGATTCGCATAAATTTTCACTTTTTCCATTGTTTCACGTGAAACATCGGTTTTATTGAAAAAGTCTTCTCGCGTAAAAAGGTCATTCATAAAAGACTACTTTACTTTACGTTTAACATGACGCAGCAAACTATTGAGAGCCGCCGGGGTAACACCGGAAATTCGCGCCGCAGACCCAAGGGTCGCCGGACGGGCGTGAGCCAACTTTTCCCGTACTTCATTTGACAAACCCCCAATGGTCGAATAATCCAGATTTGCGGACAACTTAAGGTTTTCATCTTTTCGAAAAGCCAAAATATCCGCATCCTGCCGACCCAGATAGGCGCTGTAGGTGGCATCAATCTCAATCTGTTCCGCAATATCCTTTGGTATCTCTGATAGTTCCGGCCATATTTTAATCAAATCAATCAGGTTGATATCAGGGTAAGACAGCAGCGTTTTCGCGGAGCGCTTAACACCGTCCTGATTAACCCTAAGCCCAAATGCCGCAGCTTTATTCGGGGATATAATGCGGTCCTCTACCAGGCTGCTATATCTATTCAAATCGTCCTGCTTACTTTTAAATACCCTCGCCCGATCAAATGCAATGACACTATGGTCCAGCCCGATGGGTGTTAAACGCTGGTCCGCATTATCCGACCGTAACCGTAAACGATATTCGGCCCGACTGGTAAACATCCGGTAAGGCTCCCGCGTACCCTTAGTCACAAGATCATCTATCATAACCCCTATATAAGCATCCGCACGGTCTAATATAAATTCAGATGATCCCGCCGCAGACTTCGCCGCGTTAAAGCCCGCGATCAAACCCTGTGCCGCCGCCTCTTCATATCCGGTTGTGCCATTGATCTGTCCGGCAAAATACAGACCGGAAATTTTCCGGGTTTCCAACGTCACCGATAATTCTCTCGGGTCAACAAAGTCATATTCTATGGCATACCCATATTGCTTGATCTCAACATTCTCTAACCCCGGAATAGTGCGGATATAATCAAACTGAACATCTTCCGGCAGAGAGGTGGAAATACCATTGGGTTAAACCGTATCATCGTCCAATCCTTCTGGCTCCAGGAAAATCTGATGTTGAGATTTATCAGCAAAGCGGACAACTTTATCTTCAATAGACGGGCAATAACGCGGTCCCGTTCCTTCTATGTTTCCACTATACATGGCGGACTTGCTTAAGTTGTCCCGAATAATAGTATGCGTTTTTTCCGTAGTATAAGTAATATGGCAGGAAATTTGCGGCACTGTAATCTGATTGGTCATAAAAGAAAACGGTATGGGCGGTGAATCACCCGGCTGTACCTGACAAACTGACCAATCAATGGTCTTGCCGTCTAGCCTTGCAGGTGTCCCGGTTTTTAATCTATCAAGAGCAAACCCGGCTTTCATCAGTGTATCAGAAAGGCCCAGTGATGGTGCCTCCCCCACACGGCCCGCCGGAATTTGTTTATCACCAATATGGATCATACCCCGCAGAAAGGTTCCTGTGGTCAGGATCACCCGGCCCGCATGAAGTTCTTCCCCGTCCCCGGTGATCACGCCGGAGACTTGTTGCTGCTCTCCCTTGTTTGACAGGATCAAGTCTTCTACGGCCGCCGCCTTCACGTGAAGGTTCGGGTAATTCATGATAAAATTCTGCATGACCTTACGGTATAGTTTCCGGTCCGCTTGGGCGCGTGGCCCTCGGACTGCCGGGCCTTTGCGCTTATTCAACATACGAAACTGGATACCCGCGTCATCTATGACCCGGCCCATGACACCGTCAAGGGCATCAATCTCCCGCACCAAGTGGCCTTTGCCCAAACCGCCAATGGCCGGATTACAGGACATTTCCCCGATGGTTTCAAGCTTATGGGTAATCAACAGGGTCTTTGCCCCAAAGCGCGCGGATGCTGCTGCGGCCTCACAGCCCGCATGTCCTCCGCCGATCACTATGACATCATAATTATACATTTAAAAATACCAAAAATTACATATCCAGAGGCAACTCATCATAATAACGGAGTCCGCCCGAGACCGGGACTCTAGTTTTTTAGCAAAACAAAGTCAAAGACTGATTTCCCCAGACCGAGTAGGATAAGATGTTTCACGTGAAACATTAACGGAAAAGTTGTTTTTTGGGATTTATTTAAGATTATTTACCGATACAAAATTCGGAAAAAATCACGTCTAATATATCTTCCACATCAACCCGGCCGGTAATCACACCCAGATTTCGAGCGGCCATGCGTAAATCTTCCGCCAGTAAAACCAATTCTTTGTCTGGAAATTCCCGAAACCGATTCAGATGTACAAGACAATCACTTAAAGCTTCCCGGTGTCTTATGCGGGTCAAGTTTGGCACATCAGAAAGTTCCATATATTTCTCTACCGCGTCCGATAGACAAGTCAAGAATGCCGCCATGCCCTTTTCCGCGGATGCAGATATGGACAGAACGCCCAGACAATCATACTCATGGTTCGTTAAATCTTGCGCTGTTATTCCTGTCAAATCGATCTTGTTAATCAGAATAAGGCTATTCTTATCAATCTGACCTTTCAGCCGTTCTGGTATATGGGGCCAATCTGCTGCGTCAATCATCACTATTTTTATATCGGCGGCTTTTGCCCGCGCTTCTGCCCGGCGAATGCCCTCCGCCTCGATGATATCCTGACTTTCCCGGATACCTGCCGTATCTACTATCGTCACAGGAAAACCGCCAATGTCCAGATGAACCTCCAACAGATCACGTGTGGTTCCGGCAATATGTGATACGATCGCCACATCTCTTTTAGATAGAAAATTCAACAACGTGGATT
>JAESPY010000249.1 GCA_016765435.1 Emcibacter sp. | reverse complement strand
TTCGGGGAATATAAGCGGGAACGTGACCGGCTTTTTGCCTCCAGTGAAGAATTTTACAATACTGTCTATGCGCTGGAGATCGGTGCGGCCTATCAATTATATTCCAATATCCGTTTCACGGGTCGCTTTACTTATTATTCCTATGGTCAGGAAAGTGAACTGGACAAGCTTAGAAGCAGTCAGGTCTTTTTCCTTGGTACCAATGTGAATTTTTAAGGCGTTTCTTCGCCTTCAAATCCTCGAATTGCCGCAAGGCCCACTATGCCCGAGCCAATCAGTTGGCCGGCATTTTCTTTTGTGATTCCGCCCAATGCATAAAGTGGTAAATCCGTTGCCGCCACCATATCCTGTACACCTGTAATACCAAGGGTTGTTGAGGCTCCCGACAGGGTTTCGGGATGACTGAGGGTGGGAAAGACCGGGGCAATCAGGGCCGCATCAAGGGGGAGGCCTTCGGCCTGTTTGAGTGCGGATAGGCTATGACAGGCGGCTGTTATGATCCAATGGGGGTGTGCGGTGTGGATGTCTTTGGCCTGTGCCATTTTCCCTTCGGGCAGGTGAACGCCGTCAGCGGTGAGGCTTTGCGCCAGTTCTACGTCTCCGGCCACTAAAAAAATCAGACCTCGGTCCCGGCAGGCTCGGGATAGTTGTTGCCCGAGCTGCTTGCGTTCCAGGTGGTCATAATCCCGGAAAATAACGCCGCATTTTTTTGAGAGACGGGCAATGATTTTTTCCGGGTCAGGCACCGCCGTATGGTCGGTGATGAAAAATGCGGCGGGCAATTTTTCAGCCTTTTCAGCCTTTTTACCCTTTTTGCTCTGTGGCCCATAATCCTGATTGAGGCGCTCTGCTATGTCTGTTAATGTCATAATTTGCACCATAATACAGGAAATCCGCCTTGACCAGTCCTCTTGAAACCGTCAGAAAAAATATCCATACAGCCGCAATAAATTCTGGCCGCCCGGCGGAGGATGTTACGCTTGTGGCGGTGTCCAAGACCAAGCCAATTGACGCCATAACGCCAATTTTGGATCAGGGTCAGCGGGTGTTTGGGGAAAACAAGGTACAGGAAGCTGCGGAAAAGTGGCCCGAACTATGTGCCCGGTATGATTCTGTACAACTCCACCTGATTGGCCCGTTGCAAAGCAACAAAGTGCGGGCGGCGATTCAGTTGTTTGATGTCATCGAAACCCTTGATCGGCCCAAGCTGGCCCGTGCCTTTGCCAGGATCAGTCAGGAAGAAAACAAATATTGTGACTATTATATTCAAGTCAATGTGGGACGGGAAGATCAGAAAGCGGGGATTGATCCAGATGCGGTTGACAGCTTTGTCGCCCTGTGTCGGGATGAATTGAAGCTGTCTGTTGTCGGATTGATGTGTATTCCGCCCGTGGGTCAGGACCCGGCGCCTTATTTCGCTGAACTGAAGGCCATTGCCGCTCGCAATGGGCTGGATAAATTATCCATGGGTATGAGCGGGGATTATCCCTGCGCCATCCAATGTGGCG
This sequence comes from Emcibacter sp., assembly GCA_016765435.1. Lineage (GTDB taxonomy): Bacteria > Pseudomonadota > Alphaproteobacteria > Sphingomonadales > Emcibacteraceae > Paremcibacter. The sequence goes on along the minus strand of JAESPY010000249.1, from coordinate 2,581 downwards.
CAACCTCTGTTCGGGTCGGGACCGCCTTGTTCGGGAAACGGTTGTAATTCTGTTGAAATAATATTGCATAGGCTGAAAACTGTAAGGTACGCTTTACAGTTTTGTCTTTTCATTATTTCCATTTCTTCTTAACATATTGCAATTAAAGACTTAAATAAAAATGTCATGATATGTGCTTATTTTCATGTAGTGACTTTATTTAGGAGGGTTAACATGACTAAAAAACAAATTATTTCTGCGGCACTCGTATGTATTTTAATGCCTGTTTCTGCTTTTGCGACTGTTATTGGCGGTAGCAGTTCCAGTGGTACATTTGAATATATCAGCCCCATCCCTGGTGGTTTTACAGTTGGTGAGAATAATCAACAGAGTCCAAATCTTTTTGCCTTTGATGAAGATCAGAATATCAATATTACCTCGACGATTACCGTCAATGTGGGTGCGAACCCGGTAAGTGGGGATGTAGTGGCCAGCCATTATATCTTCTTCGATCCAGACTCAACCACATCCACACGGGGTTGGGTAGATTTTGATGCGGATATATATGGCATTATTACACAAACAACAGAACTTCTGGCCAGCGATTTTCTGGCCAATACCGGTGTTACTTATTTAAACCCCGGCTTACGAGGTCTGGAATCTGGTGATACGGCAACCATTGATAGTACATTTGCTTACCGGGTGAATATTGATTTTACGGCAAGTAATCCGGGGGATTATATCCGGGTGCTGACAATGCGGTCTCCATTGGCGGATGTGCCGGAGCCTTCTATGATTGGGTTGCTTGGTCTTGGGTTGTTGGGTCTGTTGGGCCTGCGCCGCAGAAAGCAATAATATATAATAAAAAGCGGTGTTCCTGAAATTTTAGGAACACCGGACAGTTGGAAGATATCAGTCAGTTTGAGGTTATTTCTCAGAACGGGTGATGGCGTAGCCGGGGTTAATGGCTCATGACTTTCAAAGTGGTTTCAGGCGATAATATGGGCAGAATTTCCAGAAGGTCGCTTTTCTTCAGGGCGATGCAGCCTTCGGTGGCTTTATAGCGGTCACTGGCCACATGCAGGAAGATGGCGCTGCCTTTGCCCTCCTCAACCGGGTCATCATTCTGGCCGAGCACAACAATCACATCATAGAGATCATCATCCCGCCACAGGCGTTCCGCGCTGGCATGATAGGGCAACATCACCGATTGGTTATAGGCCCGGTCCGTAGGGTCATCACACCAGCCGTCTTCTTCCAGAAGCGCCATCATGGGAACTTGGCTATAAATTGGCTTAGACAACTTGTCATAGCGATAAAATACGGTTCTGAGGGGGAAATCTCCCTTTGGGGTTTTTAAATCCCCTTCGGTTTTTGACAGGGTAATGCCGTTTTTTCCCAAGGCACAGGGAAATGTTTTGCCGCCCATGGTTAATGTCCCGCGTGTCGGATTATCATTCACTGGTGTTACGATGATGTCTGTTGCTGAGTCTGTCATGGCTTGTCCTTCCGCGTAGGGGGATTATTTCAGATTATCTATTTCAGAGGCCAAAGAGCGGCCTTTGTCCGTGGCAATGCGCTCTAATACCTGGAGGCGTTCTTCCATTGCCTGAAATTTATTCATATAAGCTGAAAAGTCTTTTTTTGTGATATATGCATCACCGAAGCTGGAATTATTCTTCATTTTATCCATCATATCATCGGATATTTTAGGATGCTTGCGGTCTATATATTGCATTATTATTTTTCCGAAAACACCGATCGCGACGATTAAAGCGACCATTTCAAAAACATGCATACCCTCTCTCCTTATATTTTATTCATTGAAAATCACGCGGCCTAGAGGTCGTGGATGTTGTCATCCAAAAGAAGGCTGACCAGAAGATATCCCACAATCACGATCGGTCCGGTGATCAGTATGGCCGCAATTCCGGCAACCCTTAGGATCAGAGGATTGATGTTCAGATAATCCCCAAGCCCTGAAAATACGCCGGATATTTTGCCCCTGCGGCTGTTTTTATATAATTTTTTGCTATGGATGTTTCTATAGTTGCTCATTGTTTTTCTCCGCTGGTTGCGTTCTGGGACTAACTTTTCTTGAGATCTTCGAACTCTTTATGAAGGTTATATTCCGGCGATGTCACATGGGCTTCGGCGGCCCGCAGGCGACGTTCTATTTCCCGAAATCTATGGCGGACATCCCGGATGGTATTTTTTGGCTGGGTCCGAACGCCTTTCCAGAATTCATCTTCTTCCTTGCTCTCAAACAGGTCCGATGGTTTTGCATCCAGTAACCAGCACATAAGGACATAAGCGATAATGACAATGCCGCTGGCTGGGGAAAGAAGCCCAAGGATGGAAACAATTCTGATGATGGTTCTGTCGATGCCAGTATAGTCGGAAATTCCGGCACAGACGCCACCTATTTTACCGTTTATCTTATCCAGATATAATTTGTTATATCTGGGCGGTTGGTTATGGGGGGGAGTGGTCATTCCTTTGTCCTCCAATCCGGTGAATCAGCATCAAGAATACGTTCAATATTCCGCAAGCGGTTCTCAATTCTTGCGGCACTGTCCCACATTTCGGTGAGAATTTTCTC
>JAESPY010000248.1 GCA_016765435.1 Emcibacter sp. | reverse complement strand
GCCGTTGCAATGCCAATTTTATTTAAGAAATCTTTCTCATGCAATCGGTCCTGAGAAACTTGCAAGACCTGTGCACTCGGGAATACTGGCACATGCTGACGTAATATTTCAACGCTTTGCACCGGGATATTCTCAAATTCATAGGTCACCACATCGACCGCTTTGGCAAAACGAATGAGCGCCGCTTCATCATCATAATCATCGCGGCTCAATCGGTCTGTAACTTGTTCTGCTGGATTACGGTCATCCGGGCAGTATATATGAGTATGGAAGCCAAGTTGTGCCGCCGCCATGGCCAGCATTCGGCCCAGTTGCCCGCCGCCAAGAATACCAATAACCGCGCCGGGTGCCAATGTTATCATCTCAGGAGCCAAACTCATTGATCCACAGGCTCAAGAGCAACAGAATCCGTTTGTGCAGCCCGCCATGCCGTGAGCTTTTCAGCAATCTCTGAATCCAGAAGCGCTATAATTGACGCGGCCATAAGGCCTGCATTTTTAGCCCCGGCTGGACCAATGGCCAACGTCCCCACCGGAACACCGCCCGGCATTTGCACGATGGATAAAAGACTGTCCATACCTTTCAATGCCTTACTCTCCACGGGAACCCCAAGAATTGGCAGCACTGTCAAAGCGGCGACCATGCCCGGCAAATGAGCCGCGCCGCCCGCCCCGGCGATGATCACTTTAAGTCCCCGTGAAATGGCGGTTTCCGCATATTCAACCAACCGTTTTGGCGTCCGATGAGCGGAAATGATTTTTGCTTCATAAGCAACGCCAAGCTGCTCCAGAATATCCGTTGCCTGTTTCATGACATGCCAGTCAGACTGGCTGCCCATAATCACCCCAACAACAGCTTTCGTCTCGCTCATTTGTCCATTCCCAATCATAAAACTCAAAAAGACTTAAGCCAAGAGGACTTAAGCCAGAAAGGCGCGAATTATAACGATCCTATGCCCGAGTGCAAGCTTTCTGTCCCTGCCCCTGACAAGAGGATGAAAGCTTTCTGGATAATATCTTAAATTATGCTATTATGCGCGCAATTCATAATAAAAATTCGTTTATCAGGTTTTGCGCAGATGAGAGTACCAACAACCGGACCAAGTAGAAGAGCCGAACCCCTGCGGCGGAAAACGGTGGCTGGCGTCACCAATACCTCACGGGCAGGCGCGACAACAAGTGTCCGTGGCATTCAGGATACCACCAGTATCATGGGCATTCCCCCGGAGGAAATGACCGAAAAAGTCCGCACAGCCATTATGATGCTGATGTCAGAAGTTGACAATATGCGCAAAGATCTGGAACTGGCACACCGTAAAATATCCGAACTTGAAAAACTAGCCGATCAGGACAGCCTGCTGTCTATTTCCAACCGTCGGGCTTTCGTACGGGAAATGACCCGGATGATTTCTTATTCTCAACGCTATGGCATCAACAGTTCCCTGATTTATCTGGACATGAATGACCTGAAAAAAATCAATGACACCTATGGTCATAAAGCGGGGGATAAGGCGCTGTCCCATATGGCCAATGTCATTGTTAAAAACTTGCGGGATTCAGATATTATTGGCCGCCTGGGCGGGGATGAGTTCGGCATCATCCTGCCCAAAGCAAGCGAAGAAATGGCCAAGATCAAGGCCCAGTCCCTAATTAACTCCATCACCAGCACCCCGATGATATGGGAAGGCAAGGAAATCATCCTTAAGGTTGCGTACGGCATTCATCCACTGCTTGGCAACGAAAGCGCCGATCAGGCCTTGGATCAGGCCGATCAAAATATGTATGCCCATAAGAAAGAATTGAAAAAAGAATAAAGCCAGCGGTGAAATCTTCGCTCAAATCTTCAAATCAGATTTCAGATCAAATTTTAGGCCAACCCCGCACATATGACCAACTGCCGTTCAGGCAATGATATCAGGCAACAAATCATTCTCCATCCGGGAAATTATATCCCGAAGACGAAGTTTCTGTTTTTTAAGCCGCTGGATCTGAAGCACGTCCGACTTCCCACTTTCAATCAGGGCCTGAATTGCCATATCAAGATCTCTGTGCTGCACAACAAGCTGCTGAATCTTCTCGACAATTTCACTTTCATCCATCATCATATCTATAATTTAGCCCACATATAAATTCGAGTTGCCCTGATCCTACCCATCGCAAGATCATAACATATTTCAGACGCTCTGGCCCTAAATTTCTTCGGATTTCCACCGCTGGACCTGACTTATCTCAATATCGAACAAATCCAGCAGCCGGCCCAAAGTGTGATCTATCATTTCTTCAAGGGTCTTTGGTCGGGCATACATGGCAGGAACCGGCGGCGCAATGATCGCCCCCATCTCTGACAACGTCGTCATGGTACGAAGATGCCCGGTATGGAGCGGCGTTTCCCGCACCATCATCACCAGCCTGCGCCGTTCCTTCAACGTTACATCCGCCGCACGGGTCAGCAGACTTGACGTGACCCCCGTGGCAATTTCCGACATTGACCGGACAGAACAAGGTACGATCAACATACCCCGCGTCCGAACAGAACCACTGGCAATAGAGGCCCCGATATCATCCGTTCCGTGAACAAAATCCGCCAACGCCTGAACCTCGGCCACTTTGATATCCATTTCATAGCCCAGCGTCACTTTAGCGGAACGGGACATGACCAGATGGGTCTCGATGTCCACCTGCTGCAAAAGCTCCAGAAGCCGTACACCGTAACAAATCCCCGATGCCCCGGACAGCCCAATGATAATCTTATCTTTCGTAACAGGCATGAAATTTTATCCTTAAAATTTGCAGAAAGTTACACGAAATATTAAGTCATTTCTTAAAATAATAGCCCCAATTATGCCAAAATTTGAGACTAAATCATAGAATTTCGTGACAAAATCCAATTTTTATGGTCTAATGTTATGGCTAAATCCTTCCAAACAGGAGAACTAAATATGCATCTCGAATCTCATATCGCAACACTTTCAGAGAAACATCAAAAAATTGACCAAGTCATCCTCAAAGAGGAACACAGACCTTCCCCCGACAGTGTCATACTCCACGAATTGAAAAAAGAAAAACTAAAGCTTAAAGATGAGATGCAACGGTTTAAACAAACCGGATAATAATGCATAGCTTTAAGAGTAATCCGGCGGCGGCCTATCTTATCACAGGCCAATCGCCGGACTAATATGGTCATCCGAATATTTTAAAAGAACAAACCGGGTTCGGCCTTTAAGAGTCCGGCACGGCTTCTTCATTCGCACTTTCGGAAACGTCTGCCGCTTCGGAAGTGTCTGTTTCTGCACCTTCTTCTTCTGGGATAACTTCAGGAGCTGGCGGCGCAGATTTAGCGACTGCGACATCCAATTCACCCTGTTTGCACAGCCCAAGCAAAACCGGATCAACCGGCTTGATTTCGCTCATATTCCAATGACTGCGTTCCCGAATGGCCAGAATGGTCGGCTTTGTTGTCCCCACCAAGCGGCATATCTGCGCCACGGTAAGCTCAGGATGAAATTTCAACAGCCAGGCAATCGCATCCGGCTTATCCTGTCTTTTCGACACGGGCGTATAACGCGCCCCACCGGAACGTATCTTGGCCGGGATTTCATCCTGCAACAGTTTCAGACTGTTAGAGGTATCTTCCTGACATCGTTTAATATCGTCCCAAGTCAACTGTCCATTCACAACAGGGTCCAGTCCAACAATATTCTGGGCCACTTGCTCATCGGCAATGCCCTGCACTTCCAACTCATGCAGGCTACAGAATTCACCTATCTGCTTGAAAGACAGGCTTGTATTGTCAACTAACCATACGGCGGTTGCCATTGGCATCAAAGGCTGGGTCATATAACCTCCTACGGATAAACTTCCGTTTTCCTAAAATATCTATAATCATCGGAGCATAACATAAAGGGATTCGCTCATTTAGCAAAAGCTTTATACGCACACTCGATGTCATATTTGTTTCTCGGGAAAAGGGCAAGCAAAAAAGATCATTCCCCTCATATGAGATAACCTTGGGCCATAGACACATAAATGTGATGCGCTTGTCCGTAAAAACAGGCATAATGTAAATAACTTACCCCAATTTGTTTCAAACTCTGACAAGCGAGAGCCCCCTATGAAAATTATTGCCGCACTAAGCATCAGTATATTGATTTTTCTCAGCAGTTTTTTCGCCCTCCACGCGGAGGTGCCTTTAAGCGGAAACGACGTCCAGCATTTTATGAATGCCATGAAACCGCTACAGGAATTGGGCACAAAATATGATTTTATTGAAAACAGCGACAAAGCCATGAGAAATCAAAACCCTATGGCCAATCAGAATCTGTCTGATTTTTCCCCCATGACACGGTCACTGAAAGAAATTAAGGGCCATGAAGCTTACGGAGAATTTGAAAATATCATCCGAAATGCTGGTTTTTCTTCCCCGCAACAATGGGCAAACGTAGGCGACAGGGTGATGAAGGCCTATATGTCCCTGAAGATGATCGCAGACATAACGCCGGAAAAAATACAGGAAATGAAAGTAAGTATTGAAGATATCAAAAAAAACGAATATTTATCACCGGAAATAAAAAAACAACTCCTGAACAGCATGACGCAGATGATGGTTATGACGACGAACATACCCAAAACGACCAAAGCTGATCAGGAAACCCTGAAACCCTATCTGGCCAAGCTAGAACGACTATTTGAGGAATGACTAATGAACAGAACAGAAATTATGCGTCTGCGTAAATATCTGAATGACAAATTCGAAACCGATAAATTTAAACTGGAAGGCGGCAACCAGAAAGACGGCAGCATGGAATTGCATTTTGACAATGAATTCCTTGGCGTCATATACAAGGATGAAGACGAAGGCGAAGTTTCCTACGCGCTTAACATCGCCATTCTGGAAGAAGATCTACCACCAGCCTCTGACGCCTCATTGATCTAATTACCGATCATTGGTCCAATTCCTGACGTGCCAGCCTTATAATGCGGTAACT
>JAESPY010000247.1 GCA_016765435.1 Emcibacter sp. | reverse complement strand
CCCGCGTGGAACGGCGTGCGAAAGGCGACTGACTTTGGTCCGGCCTGTATTCAGCCAAAATCCCGCGCGAAAAGTATCTATAGCGTACGGTATAAAGGGATGAGTGAAGATTGTCTTTCGCTCAATATATGGACACCGGAGAATGCCGAAAATGCGCCAGTCTTCGTCTGGATATATGGCGGTTCCCTTACGACAGGGGCCAATAGTGATCCGATGTATGACGGGGCGAAGTTCGCCAAGCGGGGGATCATTTTTGTCTCCATTAATTATCGCCTTGGGGTGCTGGGCTATATGGCGCATCCGGCGTTGAGTCAGGAATCCCCGGATCAGGTTTCTGGAAATTATGGTCTGCTTGATCAGATCGCCGCCCTTAAATGGGTTAAGGGCAATATCGCCTCGTTTGGCGGAAATGCGGAAAATGTAACGATTGCGGGTGAATCTGCGGGCGCGCTGAGTGTTATGTATCTGATGACATCTCCTTTGGCACGCGGATTATTTGACAAGGCCGTTGCACAGAGCGCCTATATGGTGACGACACCGCATCTGAAAGAGAAGCGCTTCGGTATGCCTTCCGCAGAAGCCGCAGGAACGTGGCTTGCCGGAAAATTTGGATCACAGGATATTGACGAACTGCGCACTATGGATGCCGTCAAAATGGCGGCTATTGCCAAAAAAGAAGGATTTTTCCCGTTTGGTGCGATTGATGGTCATGTGTTGCCACGGCAACTTGTCGATGTGTTTGATCGCGGTGAACAGGCGCAGGTGCCGATTTTGGCGGGGTTCAATAGTGGAGAAATTCGGTCGCTTCGTTTCCTTTTACCACCCGCTCCCTCTAATGCCAGTGATTATGAGACGGAAATCCGGGCGCGCTATGGGGATTTGGCGGATGCTTTCCTGAAACATTACCCGACGAAAAATATTGGTGAGAGCATGTTGGCAACCACGCGTGATGCCATGTATGGCTGGACTGCGGAACGTCTTGCCGCGAAACAGTCTATCCATGATATCCCGGCCTATCTTTATCTGTTTGATCATGGCTATCCAGAAGCCGAAAAATATGGGTTGCATGCTTTTCATGCCAGCGAAATTCCCTATGTTTTTGGAACAGCAAAACGGACGCCTAAACTTTGGCCAAAAATACCGAAGCACACAACAGACATTAAATTGTCGACTGCGATGCTTGAGTATTGGACCTCTTTTGCACGGACAGGACGGCCCGTCGCGACAAATCAACCAGATTGGTACCCTTACGGAATAGACAAATCCTATATGTATTTTGCGGACAAGCCGTATTTGGCAAAAAATCTTTTGCCCGGCGTATATGAATTACATGAAGAGGTGATGTGCCGCCGTCGTGCCACCGGAGAAATTGCATGGAACTGGAATGTCGGTGTTGTATCGCCGCCGTTGCCGTCCCGGACGGAGGAGTGTCAATGATGCATGGTACGATGCAAACGTTTACCCTGACGTTAAACAAATTCCTTGACCACGCTGCCAAATGGTATCCAACGGCCGAGGTTGTAACAGCGCGTGATAATGGCGCAATTGATCGCATTGGATATGCGGACTTAAAGCAACGGTCGTTAAAAGTCTCTGCGGTGCTGGCCGACTTGGATGTCAGTTTTGGCGACCATGTGGCAACACTTGCCTGGAATAGTCAGGCCCATGTTGAGGCTTGGTATGCCATTATGGGCATGGGTGCGGTGTGTCATACGCTTAATCCCCGTCTGCAGGCTGGAGAAATTGCTTCCATGCTTGAACAATCGGAAGCGCGCATATTAATTGTCAGTACAGACTTGGCCGAACTGGCGGGAAAGATCAGTAAGTTGGCCCCTCTGATTACTCATGTCCTTGTGATAGATGGCGATGTGGGGGATTGGCCCGGAGACTGGCATGGGAACGATCAGGTCACCGTGCGCACGCTTGAATCCTTACTTAAAGAGGCTAAGGGCGCAATAAGCTGGGGTGAATTTGACGAGACATCTGCGTGTGGGCTTTGCTTTACATCGGGTACGACTGGGGCGCCAAAAGGAGTGACCTATACGCATCGGTCAAGTTATCTTCATACATTGCGCCTGCTACAGGCTGATGCGATGAATATAACCTCAAGAGATGTTGTTCTGCCCGTGGTTCCGATGTTTCATGCGAATGCTTGGGGCTTCCCCTTTGCGGTGCCTGCGGTTGGGGCAAAGCTTGTTCTACCGGGCCGCAAAAATGATGGCAAGAGTTTGGCAAAACTAATCCTATCGGAAGGGGTCACTATTGCGGCCGCTGTGCCAACGGTGTGGGTTGATCTTGTCGATTATCTGGAATCAACCGGGGGAGATTTGCCGTCATTGAATCGCATAGTTGTCGGGGGAGCGCCTATGCCACCGGCATTGATGGAGAGAATAGAACAGCGCCTAGGGGTGCGTGTGCAAACAAGCTGGGGCATGACCGAGCTTTCGCCTTCCGGGACTTTTTCGTCTCCCTACGATACAGCAAGAAGCCCAACGTTATCGGGGGCTCCGGCCATTGGTGTTGATCTGTTATTGATGGATATAGAAGGTCAGCCTCTGGAGGAGCAACGAAATATTGAGGGCTATTTGCATGTGCGGGGTGCGGCTGTTATTGAGCGTTATTTCGGCCATGAGGAAAAGGCGACGGATTGTAATGGCTGGTTTAATACCGGCGATCTGGCTCGCATAGACACACAGGGGAATTTGATCATTACCGGCCGGGCTAAAGACTTGATAAAATCAGGCGGCGAATGGATAAATCCGGCCAAAATCGAGACTATTATAGGCTTGCTCCCCCAAGTATCTCTTGTTGCCGTTATTGGCAGATTAGACCCTAAATGGGGAGAGCGACCAATCCTTTTGGTGGAATTGCGTGAGCATCAGATAATCAGTGACGAAGAACTGCTAGCGCCCCTTAAGGGACGTGTGCCATCATGGTGGATACCCGATGCCGTTGTGCATGTGACGCAAATGCCATTGGCATCTACTGGAAAAATAGATAAAATGCACCTGAAGTCAGAGTATGGAGGTTGCTTATGAAGTATCGACAAGTATTCTCTGGGCTGTTAAGTTTCTGAACAGGTTTTATAGAGTGGAGAATATCATATGACGACGTCTTCGACCCCAAAGGGAAAGACGAAGAAGGCTCTACAGCGGGAAGCAACGCTAGAGCAAATACATGATGAGGCTGAATATCTTTTTTCCAAGTTTGGCGTGCATGGTACGACCCTGAAGGATATTGCCAAAAGGATCGGTGTACATCATTCTCTGATAAATTATTATTTTACCGATAAAAAAGCCCTGTTTGATTCGGTTTTTGCGCGTCGGGCGGCGATCACAAGCGAGCGGCGTATGGCGGCTCTGGATGCCTATGAAAAAGAAGTGGTCGGTGCGCCAACTGTAGAAGGAGCCTTACATGCTTTTCTTGATACAGACCTTGATCTGTATATTGAAGGAGGGGAAGGTTGGAAAAATTACGGTGCGATGGTGGCTCAGGCCAGTAATGCGCCGGAATGGGGCGCGGATTTGATGGACCAGCATTTTGACCCTGTTGTTCTGCGGTTGATTGACTTGCTCAAAAAAGCCTTACCCGACTGTCCCGAAGAGGATATCTTTTGGGGGTATTATTTTGTTTCAGGGGCTCTGTTGCTTATTCTTGCGCGTACGGGACGTATTGACAAGCTCTCCAATGGTCTGTGTAGTTCCGATGATTTTGCCGCGGTAAAAGCCCGTATGGCAAAATTTATGACAGCAGGTTTTATGGCAAACTGTAGCGGTGGTGGCGCAAATATTAATGTAAGCGGTACGGAGCTTTTGTGACATATTGCAGAGGAGGACCTGTCTCGGCTTAGTACCTCTCTCTGTTTTTATTTAAGCTGCGTCTCTTTCGAAAACCAATGGATTTTTGCATCCTAATGCTGAATGTTTTAACAGCCGCACTATCGTAGCAATTACCCTGACCGCTCATTGATGGTTTGAAGCCATATAGTTTTATTTCTTAACAACAAGAACGTTAAATGTATTGGGGGTGCGGATATCTTTGCCCTGTTCATTTTTTGTATAGTCTGTAGCGGGTAAATACAGATGGCCACTTAGGGGATCAAGAGCAATTGTCCGTGCGCCATATTGGGTTTTAACTTCTTGAATGACTTTGGTTTTACCCGAACCGTCCAATGAAAAGACAGATAACGT
>JAESPY010000246.1 GCA_016765435.1 Emcibacter sp. | reverse complement strand
CCATTTCCTTAACCTCTCCCCTATCTCCATCTGATCCAGAAATCTCTCATATAGCTCATCTCATTAAGAAAAATATCTGGGATCAATTAACAGGCCATAATAACGACCTCCATACGGCGCGCGACCAACCGCTCGCTTTTCAATTAGATGATGCTGCGGCTCTTTTTTATCCGAATTATCATGGGCTTAAAAAAATTGGAGCCTTGCTGAGAGAGACAGTAGAAAAAAATCCCGATGATCATTATAGCAAAATATTACTGGCAACCCATCTTCATACATGCCTGCTAGATGAACAACATGACATTCAAAATACGTGTGAGGAAGAGCGCGAAATTGAAAGCCTTATACTTGAGGCATTGCCTCATATTAAGGAGCGACCATTATTATTTCTTGCCAGTGCTAAATTACTGTATTTTATCGGCCGTGGACATCAAGAGATTGCTAAAAGAATAGCATCTGATGTCTTAAATAACGAAACTACCCACGCCGCATCCTTTGCGGTAAATGGACAGATAAGCCTTTATGAAGGTCATATTGAAGAGGGGTTAAAATTCCTTAACCTTGCCCTTGACCTTACAGAAAAGAGCTCACAATTTCAGCTTTATTTACACGTTTTGAAATGCACCGCTTTCCTCGCATTAAAAAAATGGGATGAGTGTTTACAAGAAGTGGCTCTAATGATGTCTTCTGTACCCCAAGATCAATTCCGTCGTTCAGACACATCAGAAAAGCTCAGCTTAGCTCTATTGTTAACCGTCGGCGACAACCGCGAGGTCGCCCCTCAGATTAAGGCATTAGTTGCAACACTCACCCCAGAGAAGGCAACGGCATATCTTCGCCGTGCCCACTATTCAGTAATCCGCTTATTCAAAAATGAACAGCATCGCGCTAATATATTTCGTGGTTCAATGCGTCTTCTTACTCAAAGGTTTGGTGCGTCTATCATCCCAGGTACAGTAAGACAATCAGTACCAAAATTATGTATTGAATTGACGCCTGAACATACAAAAAATATTTAACATTCTTTATTTTCAAGACATCATAAAAGACATCTTAAATCCATTATTTTAATGCACCACTTTCTTTGAACGGCGCATAAGGGCCATTGTAAATATTCCAAACCCAAGGAACAAAATCACCCCTGGCTCAGAAACACTTGTCCCTATTGCACGGTTATATGTGACCTGTATTGCGTGACTGAACCCTCGCAAATCATTTTGAAGATCAACATAGGAAACAAGCCAATCATCCGGCACAATACTGAAAACACCGAAAACATCCCCCGTAATATAGGCCAGATCAAAAATATCACCATTGGTTGGCATAAAGACATCCAGAATATCAATATCAAGAATAGCGCCATACTCGATAGTAAGGTCGCCAAAAATTTCATAGCTATCATATGTCACCCCAAGATCATATCCCGCAAGCTCCATAACCACCGTAGACCCAGCGTCTAATATAAGGTCTGCTGTAATTGTTAACAGTCCAGGACTATGGCCGGCATTAAGGCGTGAGTTAGGTCTTAGGGACATTTTTTCCGCTAAAATTTCACCATTTCCCATTATGACGCCTGAAAATGCAATATTATCTAATTCACTTCTAATAATTTCTCCTGTGGTGGAGCTTTTAGTCAATTTGGTTGCTTTCAGGATACCGTCCACAGTCATTTTTCCTGTATATTCTACGGCAGGGAGAGGTTCTGAACTATTGCCTTCTGAGATAAGCCGTTCAAATTCCAATCTACCTTTTCCCTTAAAGTCCCCCTCATATTTTGCAGTTCCCGTGCTTCTCACTCTTGTTATTGCTCCATAAGAGGTCTCCACTTCCGAGTTTTCTCCCCCCTCATATTCAATGTTCATTTCCCCCGTATTTATTATAGAGCCCGAATTTTCGAAAGTGCCTGCATTTGCCGAATCCGGAGAAAAATTATTAAAAACACCCGAATTAACGAAGCGTCCTTCATTAATAAAACTAGCAGTGTTTTCAAAATTGTTGAATATGCCTGTATTTTCGATGATCCCACCATCATAATTACGGACTAAGTTATTATTATTCAGAGTTCCTGTGTTTTTAATAGTTGAGCCATTATAATTATAAACACTTTGATTATTTACAAGAAGACCTTCATTGTTAAGCTCCTCATAATTATAAATTGTACCCCCATTATTAATCACACCGGTCGATTTATTCGTGAAATAACCATTGTTTTCGACCCCATAATTATTATTTAAAGTGCCGTAGTTATTAAATATACCATCACTACCGCCGCTTAAAAAATGCGCATCTACTTTAAAATATTTATCGTTATTAATTGTCCCGCGATTGGTCATGGTTCCTAAGGTTGTAATTGTATTTTTGTTATTTAAAATCCCGGACAAATTGTTATTTAAAATTCCATAAATTGCAATTGATTGACTAACACCGACATGATTATTATTAATCGTCCCGTTATTATCAATTGAACCCCGTAGCCATGCGCCTAATTCTAAGGACAGATGGCTATTATTGATTAAATCCCCATTAATATTTGCCTTAGCTTCATCCACTGTAAGAGGTGAGGAAATTGTTTTAGTCGACCCATTCGCAACGTTAAGAGTCTCCGCCATCGCCAAAAGAGGTAAATTAATGGACGCAATTAACCCTGTTATCATTAAGATTTTTTTCCCGCTAACTTTTAACGGTAAGGACATCTGCTCTTCACTCTTTTTTCTTTGATACTGCATTATTTTTTTCCTTCACGGATTTTCATGTTTAAATAACATCTAATTTTATTCATTTTCATGCCGTTACAGTAATCGTCAATTGTTGTAGAATTATGTGAAAAACCAAAGATAATCCGCCATAATGCAGAAACATTGGGTGCATTTGTGCCTGTTAACCATAGATAAAGGTTAATTTTCTGCTATATTATGGTTAATTTTATAAGTTAGAGAATCGGTCATCGTTATTTATTTTAAATTTAACAATTATCAAAAAATATAACATCGCCATTCCCTGCGGTTGACCCTCAACAGAAGAGTGGAAGGAAGTACCCGTCTCTATAACAGAACGGATCATCAAACTGGCTCTGAAGGGAACAGAAAGAAACGCCGTGCCATTGTCCCTATTGTAAAAGGCTTAAAGCCAGAACTGGAACAGGCCAGAGACCTGGCGCAAACAGATCGGGGAATTGAACGGGTATATGGGCATCATCCACCGTATTATTTAATAGATGCGGCAAAATCTCTGGATTGGTGATTTATGTTCAACTTGAACAGAGTCTAATTTGGACCATCCGACCATCACAAGAACCGTGACAACCTCTAAGTCATTACAACCATAAAGAAAAAATGGTAGAGAGGAAGGGATTCGAACCCTCGATACCCGT
>JAESPY010000245.1 GCA_016765435.1 Emcibacter sp. | reverse complement strand
CTCTTGAAAGCCCTGGATTTAGCTCTCTTGATGATCGTGTTAAGTTTGTGACTAGCTTGGCCAAACAGTATTTCACATCTTCAGATAGCCTTATTACATTGGGTATTTCGCCAGAGGAAACGGTTCTCTGGCCAAACGAAGAAACAGCTATAACTCAGTTAAGTTTGGCGCGAGATTTATCGGCTCATGTGTTTTGGCATTGTAATGCGCTTGGGCACGAGGGAAAAAATGCGCGTGATGTAGATACGCTACGTAAAATGGGTTTGTTGGGACCTGATATGGTATTAGTACATATGAATTTTACCGATCCTGACGAGTGGCAGATGGTCGCTGACTATGGTGCCGCTGTGTCTTTTACACCGGATACGGAACTGCAAATGGGGATGTCTTGGCCAAGTACAGTGGTGGCGAGACAATACGGCATTACTCAGGGTTACGGTGCGGATATTACTTCAAACAATAGTGGCGATATGTTCATGCCCTTGCGCTTCGCCCTGCAAGTGGCACGTTGTCAGATGAATGAAAAGCACAATGGAAACCTTTATGATGGTGTGCCGATCACTTGTAAAGAGGCTCTGGCTTGGGGAACTATTGATGGTGCGAAGGCTCTTGGCCTTGATCATATGGTGGGCAGTTTAACCCCAGGAAAACAGGCTGATATTGTCATGCTGCGAACAAATACCCTCTCTATGACAGGATGGGACCGGAGCAATGCTGCGGGAACGGTTCTTTTGCAGGCAAGCGTCCAAGATGTTGATACAGTGATGGTTGCAGGGAACATTGTTAAGAGAAATGGTAGGTTATTGGCGGATACAAAGCATGCATGTCAGTTGGTGCAGGCCGCGACAGACCGTGTTGCGGGGATCGCAAGTGATAACGGTAAATTTTATGTGTCACCAGAAGAAACTTATGAACGTATGAGCCAAACTCTGGTGGATAGCAATGCGACCTGATCATGACGTTTAGCGGGTAAGTGACCAGATAAGGGTATGATTTTTAGATCAGAGTGTTTTCTCTGGTCTATTTTTTTGATTATTGACCTTGTGGGAGGGGCGGCAGAGATGCCTTACTCAGTCCTGAATGGGTTTGGTAATATCCGGCAGGGGATATGGTATGTCTCTGGTGTGGAATGTTGATTAATAGATCGCAAGCCCATGAGGTTTCAGGCTAAGAATTTTGAGGATAAGGCCATAATGGCGTTTCGTAAGATTTATTGTGGTCTCTGCATCAGGAACAGAAATGAAAGAATTTTCTTGAAAAGGGGAACTATAAAAATAGGCGTATTAATGTCGATGTGGAGACATTCTCCGAGGGCATAAAATGTGAATTAACCTGAACGAATAATCACTATACGACTTAGAAAAATTAATTTCTAAGCCGTATAGATTTTGAGGATTTTGATTAGAAGTGTCGACTTATTTGAATGCCGTAAGTTCGAGGGGCATCAATTGATCCGCTCACAGGAAAGCCGACTAAGCCAGAATTAACGAGAGAGTTTGCTACCGTTGTACTGTTGCTCAAGTTTCTGCCATAAAGGGACATTGTCCATATATCGTTACTATAGGTCAGAAATGCGTTGAATTTGGTGTTTGGCTCTCGAGAAACAGCATCAATATTAAACGGGGTGAAATAAATACGGTCCTGATATTTAAGTTCTCCTCTGAGAGTAAGGCTGGCGTCTTCAATATCCCATGTATATTCAATGCCTGCATTGACTGAGAACTTCGGGGCTTGAGTCAATTGATTGCCGGAAAGATTGACCTCGCCTAATGGATTTGCTGGTGTAATCAGTTCAGGTCTGGCAGGGTCGGCCGTGGTGAAGTCTTTAAATTTAGTCTGCAACCAACTGGCGGCTATGTCAATTTGCAGATTATTCACAGGGATTGCTGTTATTTCGGCTTCAATACCGTAAATCTCTGAAGAGGCCGCGTTTTCTATGATGACGCTCGTACCAACAACTTTAGAAACCTGAATGTTGGTGTAATCATAGTAAAATGCAGAGCCGTTAACGCGCAAGCGCCCATCAACCCAAGTGCCCTTAAGTCCTGTCTCATATGACCAGATTTGTTCAGGCTGGAAAGCGGGTTCTAGATCACCGAGATTAAAGCCACCACTTTTGAAGCCTTTAGAAATTGAGGCATATAGCATAACATCTGGCGTAAGGATAAATTCCATGCCTATTTTTGGTGTAAAGGCCGTATTTGAAGAGGAATCCTGCCGTGTGAAAACGGGAAGTGGGGCTTGGCCCGGTATATAAGCGCGCACGAGGTCAAATTGGAAATAATCATCTATATCTTTCTTCTCCCAGCTATAGCGTCCGCCAAGCGTTAATACTGTGCGATCAGAAAGGTCGATGTTTATCTGGCCAAAGCCGGCGAGAGCTTGGGTATGTGTGTTTCCAGAGACATGATACCCATCTAATATGACGTCTGAGGGCGCGCCCAAGGCACGTAAACTGAGCGGAATATGAGTGCCACCTGTAATTTTTTCATCAAAATAGTAGGCCCCTAAAATGAAACGGGTATTGGCTAATTGACCAGAAATTTGTAATTCTTGGCTAAATTGTTCGGCTTCTTCATCAAATATGAAAGTTGAAATCGGGTAACTCGTCTGATCTAATTCGGTATCCACGCGATACATACTATCGCGGTATGATGTGATGGACTTTACCGTTATATCACTCACCATGAATTCTATTTCGGAAGATATACCCCAGAATTCTCGATCATTTTTTGGGTCACTCTCATTTGCAATATCTCTAGGGCTATCGGCAACTAGTCCGCCGAGTTCTATACCCAAGGGCGTAATAAATGCATTTCCCGGACCAAAATAGTGGTTGCCATAGTTGTTGTCGTTTTCATGAGAATAATCGGCGGAGAGTTTGATTTGGAAATCCTCCAGATCAAAAGTCACAATCGCCCGGAATGCCCGTTGTTTGGCATCATCGATATCGTTGCCCGTAATTATATTTTTACCGTATCCGTCACGGTCCAATGTCTTGCCGGCGATACGGAAGCCGATGATATCATTTAAAGAGCCGCCCACGGCACCTTCGAATGTGACGGCGTTATAATTACCGTAACCGGCACGTATATATCCCTCTAATTCTTCGGTGGGTTGTCGCGCAATAACGTTGACTGAGCCGCCAGTCGCATTTCGACCATATAGTGTTCCTTGTGGGCCACGTAATACTTCAACACGCTCGATATCAAAGAAAGTTCCGAGTGTGGCTGAAGGGCGACCAATATATACCCCGTCCAAATGATAGGCTATGCGGCCTTCTGCACCCGGATTAATAGTGTCAAAACCGATGCCACGAACCGCAAGCCGCGCAACCCCGCCATAGGTGCCGAAATCAACATTTGGTGATATTGATGAAAGGCCTTCAATACCATTGATTTGTCGCCGAGCCATCTTGTCACCGCTCATAGCAGTGATCGCAATGGGCACAGTCTGTAAGTTTTCGGAACTTTTTTGTGCTGTGACGACGATATCTTCAATAATCATTATACCTTTGTCGGTTTCTGTTTGTGCCATAGCACTTATAGATGTGCTCATTAACAAACAGTTTGTGAGTAAGGTAAGCCTGTAACTTCTTTTGGTATTAATCATTTTTTGTTTCCTTTTCTGTCCCTATAATTTGTAATTTTTTACGAGGCCTGTCGTTTTAAGTAATTTTGGCCTCTTTGCGTTGTCTGGTAAATGCTTAAACCGGATTGGCATTGATTAAGACTACGGCAAGAACGCATGGTTCATTGCCGTTGACTCTCCAGCTATGCACGGTTCCGCGTTGTATGAATGTATCCCCTTGTCGTAACAGTGTTTCGCTATCATCCAATATTGCGTAGATTTCACCTTTGATAATGACGATATAATCTATGGTATTTGTTTTGTGCATCATGGGATCAGAAGAATCTGATTGGTGAGCATCACTTGCCCCCATTGAGGCAAAGGCGGCACTTCCATCGGCGGAATCACGCCAAGAGCCCTCTGGTGGAAATTCAACTATGCGAAAGACGGATCCATTCTCGGGGGGGTCAAGTGTAACCTGGCGCTCCGCTGAATCTTTTTGGCCTTTGTTATCTACTGGTGAGGCGGATGTTTCCCAGAGCTCTGTCATAAAAAGGCCGGGCATAGATTCCGTTTCTGTAATGTGAGGAGAATTTCCATCAAAAATAACGGTTGATTCTCCTTGTTCGTTATGTCCGGTTACAACGCGTCTGACTTTCCAAACCATATTTAATCTTTCATTTTTGTTACTGATCTTTAAAAACATTAGTACAAATATATTGTTCATGTAAACAAGTTTTTATTATAAATTGATAAAAACATTACTTTGATTGTTTACATTGATAATTTATTTGTCTATATATTTTACGAGATATAGGTAGGGAAATGAATGAGGTAAGCATGGTTTTTCTAAAAAATTGTTGGTACTGCGCGGGATGGTCTAGTGAACTTACGGATAAGCCTATCGGCTATAAAATGCTGGATCAGGATGTCGTATTGTATCGCAAAAAAGATGGTTCAGTGGTTGCTGTATCGGGAATTTGCCGCCATCGTTTTGCCCCATTGGCTGATGGCAAGGTTGTGGATGACAAGATAGAATGCCCTTATCACGGATTGCAGTATGACGAGACGGGGAGTTGTGTATATAACCCTCATGGGTCAGGCAAGATACCGCCGAGGGCGGATTTGGAAAGCTATTCTGTTATTGAAAAAAGTGGCGCCATATGGATATGGATGGGGGATTCAGAAAAGGCTGATGCTTCTAAAATTCCGGACTTTGATTTTGTAAGTGATCGGGAAAATTGGAGCGGCTTGACGGGGTATCTCCGTATTGAGGCGAATTACCAACTTGTTATTGATAATCTGATGGACCTTACGCATGCGGCTTATTTGCATCCAACGACAGTTGGTCAGTCGCCTGATGCATGGATTGGTGACATGAAGATGGAACATAAATGTTTTGTCGAGGGGGATATTCTTACATCAGATTATGTTTTCTTTAACAGTCCTCCAACGCCTCTCCTGGAATTATTTACCGATATTGAGGTTGGAGATATTTATACGCCAATGATACTTTATCCCGCATCGACTATGATTCTGGATATGTATATGACGACACCAAAGGGGGCGAAGTCTGAGGGTGTGGCGATGCCAAGCTGTCATTTTCTGGTTCCGGAATCAGACAATAGTTGTCATTATTTTTATGCTATTTCGCGTAATGTGAAGTTGGATGATGATGAAATTACGGCGGCAATGGGGGCTTTGGTCGGGCGTGCCTTTATAGATGAAGATGCTCTGATCATTAAAAAATGTCAGGAAGCGATGGGCAATGCGGATTTCTTTGACCTAAAGCCAGTTATTTTGGAGACGGATATTGCGGCGGTGCGTGCGCGGCGCATGCTTCAAAAGATGATAAATGCAGAAAAAAGTTAAATTGATACAAATCAGTCACGATGATGTGATGAAGCATGGGAATATTTTATGAGTAAGAAAGAAAATTATAAAGTGTCAGGGGTAGACGTCAGAGACGCAAAAGACAAAATCATACATGCCGCAGAAGAATTATTTGCGCGGGATGGATTCAATGGAACGTCTGTACGGCAGATAGCCCTAAAAGCTGGTGTTCCGGTAACATTGGTTAGCTATCACTTTAATAGTAAGTTGGGCGTTTACCGCGCGATATTTGAGGCGCGCACACCAGCGATTGTTGAGCAGCGTAAAGCGGGTCTGTTGCTTGCCTCGTTGGAGGATGATCCAAGGCGTATGCTGGATCTGATTATTAAAGCTGTTTTGGTGCCGATGTTAAAACTTCGGGCTGAGGAAGGGAACTGTCTGTTCGGTATGCTATTGGCGCGGGAAATTAATGATCCTCAATCCGTCGAGCGTGGCATTATTAAGGATATTTTTGACCCTGTGGCTAAATTGGTTATGGAGCATTTAAGAGTTGCTCTTCCTGAATATGATGATGCGAAAATTACGTGGGCATATCAGTCTATTGTGGGAATTATGTCATGTGTAATGGGTGATGCGGGTCGTATTAAATCTTTAAGTAATGGTGCTGCGGACGCTGACGATGCTAATGCTGCGATCCGCCATTTGAGTGCGCTCCTTCTGAATGGCATCGTAGGTCTAAGCAAGTTAGATAGAGGGAATAATAAAGCATGAAACTAGTTACATATGAACATAATGGTTCTGGTCAGCGGGCTGGTGCGATTGCTTCTGGTGGCAGGGAAATAGTGGATTTATTAAGTGCTAACATGGGGGTGGGGTCTTCTTCCGAAAATGAGTGGTATGCAAATATTCAGAGTATGATTGAGGGGGGGGATGAAGCCCTGCATACGGCATATGATCTTGTCAAAAAGGCACCTTCCAGCGCAAGAGTTCCGTATGAAGATGTTATTTTGCATGCTCCCGTGCAGCCGCCAATCCAAATGCGAGATTGTTTGTGTTTTGAAGGCCATTTAATCAATGCTTTTAAAAACGCAAGAAAAATGAGAGCCAGTCAATCAGAAGATCCTGAAGTCGCCATGGCGGAAATGGAACAAAAGGGAATTTTACAAGTTCCGCAAACTTTTTACGAACAACCGATTTATTATAAAGCCAATCGCTTTTCCGTTGTCGGACATGATCGGGATGTTTTATGGCCAAAACATAGTCAACTCCTTGATTTTGAATTAGAGTTTGGCTGTTACATCGGCAAGCTGGCCTTGGATGTGCCAAAGGAAAAGGCGCTGGATTTTGTTTATGGCTATACAATTTTTAATGACTTTACAGCGCGTGATTCTCAAATAGCAGAAATGGGCGGGCAACTCGGCCCTGCTAAAGGTAAAGACTTTGATACGGGCAAT
>JAESPY010000244.1 GCA_016765435.1 Emcibacter sp. | reverse complement strand
GGCATGCTACTGGGCGTCAAAAAGAGCGATTTACAGTTGTTAACCGTTGGCGGCATGATGCATGACATTGGTAAATCCATGACGCCGCTGAACATTCTCGATAAACCGGAAAGACTCACCCCGGATGAATGGGCTGTCATGATGGATCACGCCAAAAACAGTGGTGAGATACTGACAAAAAATGGCTGGGATGAGGATACGATCGATATCGCCCGCCACCATCATGAAAGACTGGACGGGGATGGATATCCCGATAGCCTTAAGGGCAAAGAAGTCAGTGACCTGGCGCGCATGACCGCTATCGCGGATATGTTTTCAGGCTTGATAGACAAACGCTCCTATAAACCATCCATGTCTGCGGAAAAAGCCATCAGCATCATGCTTGCAGCAGAAGGACAGTTGGATATCCCGCTGGTCAGAGCCTTCCGTGACGTGGTATTATCTGACGAGAATAAGACCACGGCCTATCAGCAATGATCTAATTTTCACAAATCTATTTGAATGACCTGCGACGCCAAACCATAAATAACATGGCACCAAAGGCCAAACTCAACATTCCAGGTTCACTAACACGTGTTCTGCCAATACTCGTATCAGAAAGAATGAAGGCTTGCTCATACCCATTGTTAATAGAATATAGCCGGGCATCAATACTAAGCGCCGTATAGCCAGAGTTTCCATCGAGAATAAGATCATTCAGGTCCTGATTAAATATGGCAAAGGCAGCTGCATTGGCGCCTAAATTCTGATTTATATCCGCAGCCCCTCCTGCTTTCTCAGCAGTGGTACAAGGTCCGCCATGATAGACCACACTGGCATCGCTTGACGCACAAATTGTACCGAATGCATATACCCAGTCATCATACCCGCCATCAATGCTGTCATCTACACCAGCACCGCCAAAGTCACCGGAAAGCAGGAAAGACACATCCGCAACATTATCACCTGATAGTGTGAATTCTGCCCAAATCAGCAAATCAATGCCTCCCAGACCATCTGAACCAGTATCATTCATATTAAAATATACGACAAATTCACCATCATCATCCAAATGCGTTCTTATCGCACTGGTTTCGGAATCCCACGTATTTAGCCCATCACCAGTAAAGGCTTCCTGTCCTCCGGGATCACTATATGTATTGGTATCGAATGGTGCGCCACCCGTAGGTGTAGAATAGGCATCATCCATGCCAACGGGATTATCGACAACACCCGCATTATTCGTTCCCGTCGCAATCACAACGGCATCTGCACCTAAAAGCGCACCCGGCGAACTTGCAACATAAAACGAATCTCCAGGTCCGGGAGGCCCCTCACCAGCAATAACGTTTAACTCTGCAAGGGAATAAATGGTAAAATCCCCGACAACAAATCCCTGACCTTCCGGCAATATAACCCCAGCCCGCAATGGCGTCGAAAACAATAAAATAATCAGAATTGAAACACCAGATACCCCACGTATGGCAGTTTTTAACATGTCCATAATAATATCCTTAACTTTTTATACCCAATAAATACCATGCATATTCCATACCAATAACAATAAACCATATGTTATTAGACACTTAGCATTTATTAATACATTCTTATGTTCTGAATTATGTAAAAACTGTAAAGAATCCTGACACTATTGCGCTATATTTTACAGTTTTCTAATATATCATTTAGCCAGATCGTGTAAAAAAATAGAAATCATATCGTAAGCCGGTGGATGATTATTAAAACATCTGGATCATATTAAAAATCATAATGCAAAGCCGTAAAGATATTGCTGTTATCTTTGAACTGGCCAAAGAAACTATAGATATTCTGACCGTAAAAAATATTACCCCCGGCCTCCACTTTTAGACTATCTCGAATTTTATAGGATATATGCAGGCGCAGATAACCATCTTTGTCTGAGGGAGAATAAAAATTAAACAGAGACAATCTTAAATCCTGTTGCATCAAAAGTTTAGTCAAACGCAGGGTAAAAAGATGTCGATTTTGCCGATCCCGGATCGCCCCCTCCGGTAAAAAGGCCAGATAACTGTCATAATCCAGTCTATGTTCCAGATAATATTGAATCCCACCCGTAAGTTCAGGCCCGATTTCCTGTTCATATCCCACGGATAAGCGAAATTCACTATTGCGCACAAAAGGATCGATGCTCGCCCCATCGGCACTTTTATAATAACCACCTTCGAGCGAAGCAATGCCTTGTGACATTGGCCCCCTGACACTGGCACCAAAAACCTGCAAACGTGGGAAAGTACCCCAGCCCGTCGTCACATTCTGACCTGCCGGGCTTTTCCAATAGCCATTATAATAATAGAGTGCGGTCTCATAAGCCCCGAAAGACTTGTAAAGACGTGCCGCAAGCTCATCTTCGCTGAACCATCCATCCGGCCGATCCACAAGCACCGGATTTTCCCGTCCACTCAGACCGCCGCTGGCCCGATCAAAAAAGGATATGCGCGTACCATCAATAAAACGGTCCGCATCAAAGCGCGGCACATAAATAATATCAAGATTATAATCCCCGAAAAACAAAGCGGTTTTTAAGGCGTCTGACGGGGCTTTTAGATATTCATCATCCCGGCCAATGAAAAAACTGTTCCAATCCTTTGAAAACAGGTCATTGATGAACAGTAAATCCCCAGTTCCCCATGTCAAAACCTGACGGCCGATTTTCACATCCATAAAATCCAACGGACTAAAAGTAACATTCGCTTCCCGGATATCCATAAAACCCTGCCCCGTTTCCAGACCAAGGCTATGTTCATCCCGTACCGGGTCATACAGAAAATCGGACACGAAATTAAACGTCAGGCTGTCAAATTCCTTCTCAATGCCAATCTGCAACCGTAGTTCGCCGATACTCATATCCTTCTGATGCGCATCTTGCCCAAGTCGCGCCCCAATACGGCTTTCCAGAAAACCACTCAGGTCAAAAGGCAACCCCGGCTCCTCAACCTCACTCTCCATCATGATTGAAAGGTCGCCCAATCCCTCAGGCAGTTTGATTTCCTGTGCGGTCAATGTCTCTGGAAGAACCATCAACAGAAGAAAAGTTAGAGTCCGAAACATATTTTACCTTAAATACTTGCGTGGGGCTTTGCGTAAATACCGTTCCGAAAAAATATTCTCTGGCAGGCCCACGTCATATTTCACCGCACTGTAATTCATCAGGGTTTTCCCGCCAGTTTCATGGTTTTCCATACGTGACGCCGTTACGGTCGGATGACCAGAGATCATCTCTACCTTCAGCGCGCTATAGCTGCGAATTTTCTGTCCTTGATCATCATAATATTCCGTTTTTATGGGCAAAAATGTCCCCTTATGTATCCAGTTTTTATAGCTGGCAAACTCGACCGAATTTGGGTCTTTCGGTGTGCTTTTTACAATATAATAAGTCTCATCTTCTTCCAGAATTTCATGGGTGTCTTCGTCAACACCGCGCCCGGATACATCCTCATAAAAGAAATGCGAACCCACAAAACTGGTCCTCTCATCACTGGCCGCAATGCGTTTCACCAGATCAAGAGCGGGCAGATACAGCCAACGGTCATCCCCCCGGTCCAAATTTTTATGCACCATGAAGACCATTTTCTTCACATCGGCCGGTTTGTTGAAATAGACATAAAATTTCTGTTTGCCGTCTGTATCATCATCATCCCGGCGCAGGATGATAAATTCACGCGCCCGGCTGCGGCCTTGGGAATCGATGATCTGCATCGTCACCTTTGCCCGGCCATCCTTGCCCTTGTAATAAGAAACATGATTGGCGTTTTTCACCACTTCCATCACATCCGCCGCAGAAGCAGACGCGGTCCAGAAGAGGGATAGGGCTAAAATCGTCAGGGTTAGAATTCTCATGTTTATGTCCTTTCCATTTTCTTTTTAAACAACAGCCCTTCAAACAGACGGATCAACGCAGGCAAGATCGTTAGCGTCGCGACACCCGCAAGCACCAATATTGCCGAAATAAACACCCCAACCGTTTTATAGGGAACAAGCGGTGCCGCCAGCAACGGCATAAAGCCGATACCAACCACAATCACATTGCGGGTAATGGCGCGGGCAGGCTCGCCAAAGACCGCCGCTGTCGTTGTTTTCCAGTCGGGATATTGTTTTCTGATCTCCCGACTTCGAGCCAGAAAGTGAATGGCATAATCCACTGCCAGCCCCAGACTGAGCGAGGATAATACCGCCACAGGCATGTCGTAATCCTTACCGATCAAACCAATGATGCCGTATATCATGCCAATGGTGAAGGTCAGCGGGATCATCGCCAGAATACCCCACCATACCGACCGGAAAAGGAACATCATCATCAACAACACAATGATAAAACTGCCGATGAAAGCATTGGCCATGCCGCTGACCATCTTGTCCTGCCAGATCACATTAATATAGGTCAGCCCGAACCAGTCATGGGTAATGCCTTTGGGTGCCGGGTTTTCCTGAAAAAACTGGTCAACCTTTTCCATCAGCGCGCTCATATCCCGATTGTCGCCGCTTTTCAATTGCAGCCACATATTGGTTTTTTTATAGTCCGGCGTGACAAAATGCCACAAATCCTGTGGGCGATGGCTATTCTGATAGGTGATCAGCGTTTCCGCCACCGCCGCCCGGCTATCCGGAATACGGTAAGCCGCCGCCTCACCCATGAACAGTTCCCGATGAACGGTCTTGACCACATCGCTCAGGCTATTACTTTTACCCACCAATCCGGTGGTTTGCAGATAATCCTGCAATTGTCCCATATAGAGCAATACTTCAGGGTCTTTGAATGTCTCCCCTTTGGCCATATATTCCCCAACCCAAGTCAGGGCATCATCCCAACTGTCCCAATCGTCATCGGACACCAGTTCCATACGCTGCTCTATCTTCTGAGACAACAGGTTGATCAACTCTTTTCTGTCCTCGGCCTGTGAAAGTAACGCAGGGACGTCCCCGACCATTTCCTGCAAAGGGGCCAAAATTTGTTTCTGCATATTCGCTGTCAGACCCTTGGCATATAGGGAAAGGTCTTCTGTATCTGCCGCCCCTTCCAACGTCAGATAAGCCATGTAAGTTCCGGCAAACCGTTCATTCAAGGCCCGGTCGGCAACTCGAATTTCATGATCCGGCGAAAACCACTTCACCGGATTATCATTGATCACAATTCTGTTCACACCAACCCATGCGACCGCCGCCAACACAAAGACACCAAGGATAATCAGTTTCGCCCCACGATAAGTAAAGCGGCCCATGCCGTTCAACATTTTCGCCAAGGGACTGTTGTTATCGCCTTCGCTATGATCAAGGCCAAAATCAGCAAATTTTTCTTCCGGCATCAACATGATATAGGCCGGGATCAGGGTAATGGTGAAAAACCACGCCAGCACAACGCCGATGGCAACAAAAAGCCCAAAGGTCTGCACCGGAGGAATAGGTGTCAACGCAAGAGAGGCGAAACCAACCGCGGTGGTCAACGTGGTATAGAGCATGGGCGCGGACAATTCCTTCATCACATGCTGGATGGTTTTTTTGCGGTCCTTATACAAAGGATATCTGTCATAAAAATCGCTCAGGATATGGATCGCATCCAACACGGCGATGGGCATAATAAATATGGGAATCATACTGCTCATGATGTGAACCGTATTTCCGGTAATCACCAAAAGCCCCATAGTGCTGATCACCGATACCATTGCCACGATCATCGGGGAAACTACCAAAGAAGCTTTCTTGAAAAAATACCACATCAACAGATAAATCAACAGCATTGCCATGGGGGCTGAAATCGCCATCTGTATGAACATTTCAACGCCGAAAGTATCCTGTGCCACCGGCAATCCGGTGATATGATACTGATCATTGCCTTAAAATGTGGCGATTTTTGTCTTTAGTTCCTCAACTACATTGTAACTGATGTTCTTGGCAGTGATGGGGATATAAAGCGCAACTGCCTTACCATCGTCGGATACAATAGTCCCATTGAGCAGGGGAAGATTTTGGGCTTTTCTTAAAATAGTCAGAGCCTCGGCGTCATTCTCTGGCGGTTCTTTCATCAACCACTCAAACTTAACCACACCCGGTCCGCCCGGCTCAATATTATCCACAGTTGACGGCGCCATAAGATCAACGGAGATCACCCCTTGATTTTTACCTGTCTTGTCCTGCCACTGGATTTTTTTGGCAAAGGCGGCAAGAGCATGAATATCCGTTAGGGACTGCTTGTTAAACACCCCTTGGGCATGGCGGTCATTGACCACACCAACCACCACCATGTCATAGAGGGAAAATTCTTTTTTTCGAGCATTATGAAACACCCGGGCTGGCTCATCCGCCGACAACATATTTTCCGGGTCCGTATCAATCTGAAGCGCGTTCAACATGGGGAAAGATGTGGGCCATACGCTCGGCAAAACCACAAACATTATCATGATCAGGCTCAGCAGCCCACTGGCCCAGAGAAATGCTTTTGGGCGGCGGGTTGCCGTTTCAGAAATATGTATCATACTATACTCCGGTTTTTCTTACTTATAGTGTCAGGAAAAGGCCCTGCCGGGTTTTACACCGATTTTTTTCAACATCATGGCCAGAGGACAAAATCCTGTGAAAGCGGCCTGCAACATATTCAGCCCGACAAAAGCCGCAAGGCCAAGCCAATAAATATGCACCAGCAGACCTAATGTCAGACTAAGTATAATCATCACACCTGCAAAGGCAAATATCACACGGTCCAATGCCATTTTACTCTTCCCTTGATAAAGGGCAGCTGTTCAAGCCGAAAATAATATAGGCCGGACACCAGCCGACCAACGCTGTTACCACGGGCACAACACCGATCCAGCCCCAGGGGGTAAAATATCCAGTCAGCGCAGATATAATCAATAATACCCCGACAATAATGCGTAATAATCGGTCCAATCCGCCAACATTGCTTTTCATAATCTTTCTCCGTCATAATAGATTTCTATCAACTATGACGGAGTAGATCATGTTTCACCGAAAGAATAAGTGACGGAAGTCACATAAGCAGAAAATTATTCTGCTGCAAGCTGAAGCCCGGCCCGGTCCTCTATATGGATCAAGCCCCGGCCCAATTTGATCAGGCCTTGACGT
Organism: Emcibacter sp.; assembly: GCA_016765435.1. Classification (GTDB taxonomy): domain Bacteria; phylum Pseudomonadota; class Alphaproteobacteria; order Sphingomonadales; family Emcibacteraceae; genus Paremcibacter. The sequence goes on along the minus strand of JAESPY010000244.1, from coordinate 3,630 downwards.
TCAAAAACTTTTAACTGGCGGCTGACCACTTCCCGCACTGATCCCAGTTCCATAGCAATATCCTGATGAGTAATTTCAAACTCATCACTTTTCCTGTCCCCCAGCAATTGGGCCAGACGTTTATCAAGCTTTTTAAACACAACTTCTTCCACCAGCATCATCAACATAGACATGCGTTTGGCATAGACTTCGAAAACGAAACTACGGAATTTTTCCGACTGGGCCAGAAGCCGATTAAAGACATCCTGCGGGACAACCGCCAACGTAATATCCGTTTCCGCAATCCCTTCCGCACCATATTGATCGTCGGAAATCAAACAGGTCGTGGTCATGATGCAGGCTTCCCCGGTTTCCACTCGGTAAAGGACAATTTCCCGGCCATCTTCCGATGTTTTCTGCACCCGGACGGTTCCTTTGAGCAGCATGACATAGCCCTTGCATTCACTGCCTTCGGAAAACATGACCGTTCCCGCCGGGGCCTTCACAATATGAATACCCTGTTCCAGTATTTTTTTATTTTCTGTTGAAAGCTCAGTTAATTCGGGAAATTGGTCGCTAATTATTTTTTGCATTGATCGTTTCCATAGGAGGATTTTCACTATAATCTACAAAAGCTTGCAGATTCACAAGGGTAAAAATGATGGGACAAGACTTTAAACAACGATTGCTAAAAGAAAAAGATAGCCTGCAGGGTAAGCGGTTGCCCACGACCCCCCTTGACTTATTCGATATGGAGAGACGGTTACCCTATTTTTTTGATTTCCGTGGTTTCCATTTTTTAGCCAGTTGTAGAACTTCCAGCTTCAACTCATCAGTGTCGGGGGTATTTGGGTCGAAGTCTGAGCCATACCATTCCATAATATCCTCATGTTCAGGATGTTTTGGATCAGCAATTGCTTCCAGAAAATTTTCATACCCGGGAGGGCCACCAACGTCTTCAGGCGGGCATTTCCCGGATAATGCGATAAGTTTAGGATACAGTTCGCCTGGTACAGGACTGGTAATTTTGCCCAACTTGATTTGATGATCCCAGCCATCCCCAAAGTCATAAATATAGTTCAGGGTTCGAACGCCAGTATCTTCTATTACGTCCAATAATGTGGTTTTATCAGCCGGCAATATATCGCTGCCAAAATCCGGATCGGGCACCCCCCAACCAATATTTGCGGCCATAAATTCATAAAGGTGGCAGTTATGCCAGCCCATAGCGGCTTGAATGGTCAGATGAAGTCGATCAAGGCGGATATTAAGAGGAACCTTGAGGGTTCTCGTCACTGTTGGATGGATATAGTCCAATGTAATTTTCAATTCAATGATACTCATGCTGCGCTTTCCATCCGATGTTTCTGTTGGTTAAAATGCCAGGGGAGGAGTTCGTCAATGCGGTTGATCTTGTGATCTGCGATACGGCTTAGAACATCTGTGAGCCAGGCTTGCGGGTTTACACCATTAAGCTTGGCCGTTTCAATGAGCGTATAGGCTATGGCCGAAGATTTTCCACCCCGGTCAGACCCCATAAAAAGATAATTCTTGCGGCCAACGGCAATAGGCCGGATAGAGCGCTCGGCCGTATTATTATCCAGCTCCAGAAAACCATGCTCCAGATAAGGCGTCATACGTTTCATGCGTGAAAGAGCATAACGGATCGCTCCGGCGAGGGTGGATTTGCCGGATTTGCACGCGTTCAACTGGGTTTGCAGCCAGACTTCCAAATCCTCAAAGATTGGTTTGGCTCTGGCCTGCCTGATTTTCCTGCGGTCTTTCGGAGGCTTGCCCCTTGCGGATTCTTCAACTTTATAGAGTTCTGCAATCCGTTGCAGGGCCTCGGCGGCTATAGGGGACCCTTGGGATTTATGGATATCAAAGAACTTTCGACGCACATGGGCCATACAGGCCATCTCCGTTACCTTGCCTTTGTTGTAAAGCTTGTTGAACCCGGTATAACCATCCGCATGCATCCAGCCTTTATAATCCGCCAGATGTTCAGCGGGCCATTTGCCACCCCGATCAGGCGTATAGCGATAATATACCGCAGGAGATGTATCTCCAGCCCAAGGCCGTTCGTCACGAACATAAGTCCAGAAGCGGCCGGTTTTGGTTTTGCCCGTTTTGGGGGCCTGAACCTGAACCGTCGTATCATCGGCAAAGATCGCCGGTCCCATTTTAACATGGCGAGCAATGGCTTCAGCCAAAGGTTCCAGCAGAGTGGCAGACGCGCCAACCCAACCGGCAAGCGTCGAACGGTCAATCTCAACCTTCTCACGGGCAAATATCTGGCTTTGTCGGTACAGGGGCAGGTGGTCCGCGTATTTTGATACCAAGATATGTGCCAACAAACCCGGTCCCGGCCTGCCCCGGTGGATAGGACGGGACGGCATCGGGGCCTGATGGATTTTATCACAGCAGGTGCAGGCTAATTTAGGACGCACAAAGCGATTGACCCGGAAGCGACCGGGGACATATTCCAATTCTTCGGTAATATCTTCACCGAGGGTTTTGAGCTTGCCGCCGCATCCGTCACAAGCCCCTTCTAATATCAGGTCAGGGGAAATAATCTGTTCATCTCGTGGCAGGTGATCGGGTAAGGGTTTGCGTTTTGGTTGGAGGCGTGGTGTTTCAGGCGGGTTTTCTATTTTCCGGGGCTGATCCGCAGCCGCTGCAATCTCTTCACACTCCAGAACCAGTTCCAGCTGGTCAAGAGCTTCTGAACTGGGGCCAAAATTCTGTCTGCGCAAACCGGATAATTGATGTTTTAATTTCTCAATAAGCATTGTCTGAGAATTCAGATCAGCCGTCAAACCTGCAATGATGGCTTTCAATTCATTGGCGTCATCAGGCAAGTTTTCAAGATCATTTAACATAGTCTTTATATAGCAGATCAGGCCTCATAAAAGAACCATAAAATACCAAATATCTCCTTATTTTGCACCGTTATTCTGCTACTAATGGCTGCCATGTCCGCCGGGGTATCCGCCAGTCAATTCCCTCCAGTAACATTGATAATTGTGCCGGTGTTAAAATGATTTTACCGTCTTTGGCTGAAGGCCAGACAAAGCGGCCATATTCCAGACGTTTGGAGAATAGACAGGCCCCTTGGCCATCCCACCAGATGATTTTGATCAAATCACCACGCTTTCCTCTAAAAACAAACAGATGACCTGAATAGGGATCAGCTTTCAAATGCTTCTCTGCTAAGCTGGAAAGCCCGGGAAAACCACGCCTCATATCTGTTCGTCCTGCCGCCAGCCAGATTTTGGTATTGCTCGGTACAGGAATCATGCCAATGCCCTTAATATGGATAATGCCTCAGTTAATAACGCAGGGTTTAAACCCGGACCGCAGCGCAATTGTGTTCCGCAGGGCAGGTCAATCTCAAAATAAGGGCCAGTGGTTGGCCGCTCCTCAAAACCACCCGGCCCAAAAATTTCCGGACTACTTTCTTGTTCAGACTGAACTTCAATGGCAAAGAAGGCAGGATCTATGACAACGGACGTGTCACCATATCTTTTTTGCCACGCTAACAACTGGCTTACTTTTAAACCATAAGCCTGCGCTATTCTCTCTAAACTACTGTCTGGCTCACCCGCTTCGGACAGCAGGCGTTTCTTGAAACTTTTACTCCAGCGATTT
>JAESPY010000243.1 GCA_016765435.1 Emcibacter sp. | reverse complement strand
GCTGTTGCAGGCATAGGCAAAGACAGCATCGGCGAGGGCAAAGAGCGTACCACCATGGGTGCTGCCATAGACATTGACCATGTCTTCGGTAATTTTCATGCGCATGGATGCAGAACCGGGGCCGATAGAGATAAACTCCATCCCCATCATCCTGTCCAGTGTACGTTTTTCATTGAAAATAGTGGCTATTTCTTGAGCTATTTCTTGGGAATTTTTTTCGCTCATACGAGGTCCTTTCCAGCTATCACTGCACGCCGTATCAGGGGTGACGTCCGGTAACGGTCTTCGCCGTAGAAACTGGACAGGGCATCAAGGACGCCGAAAATATGATCCAGACCAATATCCTGCGCCCATTGCAAGGGGCCTTTGGGATAATTTACGCCGTTCATCATGGCAATATCCACGCCTTTGGGGTTGGTCACGCCCTGATAAACCGCGTCACTGCCTTCATTGGCCAGCATGGCGACGATGCGCATGACGATCAGGCCGGGACAGTCATCGATGACGGAAACTTTTTTGCCTAGCGCCTGAAAGAACCCAACGGCCTTGGCGAGGTCTTCGTCGGATACCTGATCGCCCTTGGCTAGGGCAATACGGGACGCGGCTTTGTAATCAAGGGCCAGATCAAAGACAATGGCCGGGCTTGACAAGACATTGCTCAGTTCCGATGCCGGGGTGCCGTCAGACAATAGAACCAGAACATCATCAATCATAAAGCCGGACAGTTCGTCAGTGTCCCCTTTGTTGACTTTGATACCAGCGGCCTCTGCCAATGTTACCAAAGGATCAAGAAGGCTATTCTCGCCAATTAAAGTGATTTCTGTCGGGGCCGGAGCGGAGTCAGCTGTGCTGGCTTCGGGCGTGACCGCACCCTCGCTGTAATCATAATATCCCTGACCGGATTTCCGGCCATAGCGGCCAGCGGCCACCTGTTCCTGCTGAATCAGGGACGGGCGATAGCGCGGCTCCTGAAAATAGGCATTGTATACGGACTGGGTCACAGAGAAATTAATGTCATTGCCGATCAGGTCCATCAGCTCGAATGGTCCCATGCGGAACCCGCCAGATTCGCGGATACAGCTATCAATGGTCGGGATGTCGGCACCGCCCTCTTGAAGAATACGCAGGGCTTCGGAATAAAAAGGACGGGCCACTCGGTTGACAATAAAACCGGGAGTGGATTTGGCGTGAACGACTTTTTTACCCCATGCCTCTGCGGTGGCAAAGGCAATGTCGGCCACTTGCTTGTCTGTGACCAGGCCGTGAATGATTTCTACCAGCTTCATAATCGGGGCCGGGTTGAAGAAATGCATACCAACCATCCGTTCCGGCCGTTTCAGTTTGGCGGCGATTTCCGTGATGGAAATGGATGATGTGTTGGAGGCAAGAATGGCATCTTCGTCCAGAATATCTTCTAACTGACTAAATACCGACCGCTTGATATCAATATTTTCCACAATGGCTTCGATGACCAACTTGACCGGGGCCAGGTCTTCCAGTTTATCACAGCGTTTGATGCGCCCAAGGATAGCGATGCGTTTCTCATCGTCCATACGGCCTTTGCTGACGGAACGGGCGAGGAATTTTTCGATCTGGGCGATGCCTTTGTCGATGGCTTCCGGGGAGGTGTCAAACAGATAGACAGTATGTCCGGCAGTGGCGGCAACCTGAACGATTCCGGCACCCATGGTTCCGGCACCGATTACGGCAACCGCATTGGAAGGGGAGAGGGCAGTCATGGGGTGTTATCCTTTAATTTGCCTGTATGAATTTATCTGTATAAATTTATGTCTGTGTAAACGTTATTTACCCGTGAAGGTCGGCTTGCGTTTTTCAAGGAAGGCGGCAACCCCTTCTTGATAATCATCGGAAAAGCCAGCCTCTTTCTGGAAATTACTTTCCTGTTGTAACTGTGCATCCAGATCATTGTCAATGCTGGACCGGATGGCTTTTTTGATCAGAGATAATCCGAGAGTAGGCTGTTTGGTGAATTTTTGAGCCTGTTTAGTTGCGACGGCCATCAGCTCATCATCGTCAACCGCTTTCCAGATCATGCCCCATTCTTCGGCCTGTTCCGCCGTGATCGCATCCCCGGTCAGGGCAAGGCCCATGGCCCGTGCAGTGCCGATAAGGCGTGGCAGGTTATAGGTGCCGCCACTATCGGGGATCAGGCCAATTTTACAGAAGACCTGAATGAATTTTGCAGATTTTGCAGCAAAAACCATGTCACAGGCAAGGGCGATATTCGCCCCGGCCCCGGCGGCAACACCGTTGACAGCACAGACAACCGGCATGGGCAGGTTGGCCAGTCTTTTAATCAGCGGGTTATAATTTCCGTCAACAGATTCGGAAAGATCCCGCCGCCCGGACCCGGGCTTGACCGACCGATCATTTAAATCCTGTCCGGCGCAAAAGCCCCGGCCGTTTCCTGTCAACAGAAGACAACGGACACTGGGATCACTTTCAACCCGTGTCATAGCGTCGCGGACTTCTTCATGCATTTCGGTCGTGAAGCTGTTCAGGCTATCGGGCCGATTCAGGGCAAGTGTTGCCAGACCGTCTGTGATGTTAAATTCGATATTTGTATAAGACATTATATGAATCCCTGTTTGTTGTGTGATCTGGTTTACCCGGCGCATCCTACCATAGCCATCCAAAATTATTTAAGCTATTTATCTTGAATTGTCCAACCGTACGGTCTATTAATTACAAATACATAGGGCTTCGTCAATAAATATGTTAAATAAGAGTCCTAAATTCATTCAGGATTTTATTCAGGAGAACGATAATATGTCACAATCTTCATTATTTTCACGCCACAAAGAAACCCTTGAAAAAGCCATCAGCGCCAGCCGCACCCGTGAATATTGGAGTGCCTATCCAGAAATGGCCAGCCCGAAAATTTACGGCGAGAATGCCAGCAAAGACGGTGAAGCGGCATTTAAATCCTATCTTGGTAAGAAATTTGAAATTGATCAACCGGGCGTGACGGGTACGGTCGGTGCTGAAAAATCTCCTTATGGTTT
>JAESPY010000242.1 GCA_016765435.1 Emcibacter sp. | reverse complement strand
GCATACCGCAAGCCAGTGCGTCCATCATGTATACCAAAGAGGATCGTGATTTTGATCTTTCCATAGATAAGGGTAGTCATTTAAGTTCGGTGACATTGCATGTCAAACCGGATTTTTTATATGACAGCTTTGAAATTAACAGACGAAAAATGCCCACCCATTTACAGGATGTTGTTTTTGGCGGGAAGCTTATCAAACAGCTTTATAACTTTCCGTTATCGGCCGGTATCATGAATATTATTTTGGATTTGTTACGCATGCCCTATACCGGGGCCAGAAGGCGACTATTCACAGAGGCAAAATCCGCGGAATTGGTTTGTCGGCTCTTTCAGGAAATTGAGGATGATTTTGAGGCTGTGCCGGTCTTGTCGTCTCCTGCTAATACGTTAAAATCAAAAGCACTGGATGCACAAAGAATATTAGTAGAAAATTATAAATCCCCGCCGACGATTTCCGCGTTGGCGCGTCAGGTCGGCTTAAACAGAAGTACATTATGCGTAAGTTTCAAAGAAATATTCGGGACCACAATATATGAATTCTGTCAGGGATATCGTATGAATAAAGCCCGCGAGTTGCTACAAGATAGAAACCTTAGTATATCACAGGTATCTGTTATGGTAGGATATGATCACCCAACAAACTTTACGGTCGCCTTTAAAAAACAATTTGGGTTCCTGCCCAAAGCGATCCGGGCTCAGTAAGGTCGTTACATGAATAATCATCATTAATTTTATGCAGTTGGGCCGTTTTTATTGCTCTGCAACATTTTGATGATGTCATCATTCATACGGACGATGTCATCATTCAACGAATAATACTTCTGTTATTATCCTTTTATCGAAACAAAATAACTATTGCTTCGTTTGTAACACATAACATGCAAAAAAGGATGAGGAGTAATGACAACACATACATCACAAAACCGTCTTAATTTATTAAGGAATTGGTCAGGGACAACGGCCTTGACGAGTGCAATATTTTTAGGAACTTTTGCCGGATTTACGAGTGCAAACGCTGCCGATGATGCTGCTGTAGAAAGCAACAGAGGCGGCTTTGATGAGATCATTGTAACCAGCCCGTAAGCGCTCAGAAACACTGTTGGATATTCCAATGAGTATCAATGTGGTTTCCGCAGCAAGAATTGAGAGAATGGGCGCGAATGATTTCACAGATATTCTGGGAACTGTGCCAAGCTTGACGGCCTACCAAAATGGTCCGGGCCGCACGCGTATCTCCATCCGTGGTGTATCCAACGGGGGCGGTAATGACAATGATACCCAAAATCAGGAAACGGTTGGTGTGTATCTGGATGAAATTCCAATTTCCATGGGTGCGATGAATCCTGAGCTGAGCCTGTTTGATCTGGAACGGGTCGAAGTATTGCGCGGACCACAGGGTACTCTGTATGGTGCGGGTTCTATGTCCGGTACTATTCGTCTGGTTTCCAAAAAGCCGAACTTAAATGAAATTGAAGGCAAGGTTGAAGCCAGCCTGTCCACCATCAGCGAAGGTTCCGAGAATTATTCTGTCAAGGGCCTGATCAATATTCCAGTGATTGAAGATAAATTTGCTCTGCGGGTTAGCGGATATTACCTTAGCAATGGCGGTTATATCGACAATGTTCTTGAAGGCCATGAAGCCGAAGACATCAATGATGGTTCTTCCAAAGGTGTGAAAGTTGCAGCACGTTTTCAGGTAAGTGATGCCTTAACTCTTGATTTCACTTTCATGCATCATGATTATTCAGACAATGGCCGTCCCGAAGATGTGGATTCAGCTGGTGAACTCAGCCGTAACTATCCTTCCTTTGACGGTTATGATGATGAAATGCAAATTTATAACTTGACCATAACCTATGATATGGACACGGTTGAGTTTGTGTCTTCCACATCCTTCTTTAAACGGGATATTATTAATCCACGGTCTTTGGATCAGTTCTATGTACTGGTGCCGGGCTTTGGTGATCTTGTTCCCCATGAATTGATTGATTTTACCCAGACAGAAACTTTTGTGCAGGAATTGCGGGTCGCTTCAACGACGGATAATGCATTGCAATGGACTGTCGGGACTTATTTCGATCAGAAAGATGTTGCGTATCAGAATACATGGCCTGTGCCGGGATCTGATGTTGTCCTCGGGGCGCCTGCGTCTGGTTTTGGCGCACCAACCGACCATCTTTATTATGGTACAGATGACTTGACCGTGAAAACTTTTGCCATCTTTGGCGAAGCTTATTACAGCTTTGACAAGTTTACAGTCACAGCAGGTCTGCGGTATTTTAACTGGAAACAGGATATTGCAACATATGTTTCTGGTATTCTTGCCGGTGCTCCAGAATCGGATAATCCACCACAGGGTAGAGCAGATGGCTTTAATCCAAAATTGAATCTGGCCTATGATGTTACGGAAGACATGTTGGTTTATGCACAGGTCGCACGTGGTTTCCGTTATGGTGGTGTTAATGCCTCCATTCCTTTGGCAACTTGCGGTGATGAAGTTGAGGCGTTGGGCATTGATGTCGCCAGCCTTAAAACCTTTGAGCCGGATATGACGTGGAACTATGAAGCTGGTGTTAAAGGCCGTATGGCGGATGGCGCATTGATGATCAATGCCGCAATATTCCATATTAAATGGGATGATGTTCAAACCAGTCGGCGTTTTGAATGTGGTTTCGGCTACCGGGAAAATGTTACCGATCTGACCAGTCAGGGTGTTGAATTTGAAGTCACTGCCCACCTTTCAGACGGTCTGACCTTGACCACGGGCGGGACCTATATGACGTCAAATCTGGATACGGCAATTCCAAGCCTTAATGCTGTGATAGGTGATCGGGCGCCTTATGTGCCGGAATTCACGTTGAATGCGACACTGGAATATGTCTATCCTATTAATGATGAAATGGAAGGCTTTATTTGGGCCAACTATCAGCATACAGGACATCGTCAAACCGAATTTAATGCGGCCAATGCCGATTACCGAGATATGGCGGCCTATGATTTGGCTAACGTGCGGGTTGGTGTGACTTGGGATAATTTCGAAGTTTCCCTGTTTGCCAATAATCTGTTTGATAGTCGTGGTGTTGTCCGGGCTTTGCGTCGGGCTCCTTTCGATCCAGATGGTGCGATCCGGGTACAGCCGCGCACGATGGGCATTACCGTTAAAGGTAATTTCTAGTCTGTAGGTTAAAATAGATTATTCGTCTCTTTAAAATGGATTGATACCATATGTCTTTGGTTGTGATTAATGATGTTAATATTTTTGATGGCGTATCGCCTGATTTAAAAGAAAATCATTCGGTTGTGATTGAGGGGAGACGTATAAAAGAAATTTCGCATCGGGAAATTAAAATTCCCGGTGCGACAACCCTTTCCGGTAAGGGAAAGTTTTTAATGCCGGGCCTTATCGACGCCCATTATCATGCCTGTCTGGTTGCCGTTCCGGGCTATGATTTAAAAACCATGCCGCCGTCCTTGCTCTATCCTGCTGCCTCAAAATTATTAGAAGCCTCTTTACGCCGGGGATTTACCACCGTGCGGGATGCCGGGGGCGCTGATTTTGGGCTTGCAGAGGCTGTAAAATCGGGATTAATTTCTGGACCGACCATTTACTTCTCTGGTCGTCCATTAACCCAAACAGGCGGCCATGGCGAGTTTCGATCCAAAGTTTTTGAGGAACCGTGCCTTTGTTCTTCTCATCAAGCGCATATGGTTGTTGTGGTAGACGGTGAAGATGCGGTCCGAAAAGCCGTACGGGAAGAATTCCGTAAAGGCGCTCATCAAATTAAGATTATGTTGAATGGCGGGGTGTCGTCCGAAGGTGACCCGGTTTGGCTTTGTCAATTTACGGACGGGGAAATAAAGGCTGCCGTTGAGGAGGCCGCCCGTCGGCGGTCTTATGTCATGGCGCATCTTTATGTGGATGAACAAATCCGCAAAGCCGTAGATTTAGGCATCAGAACGGTGGAGCATGGTAATTTCCTGACGTTGGAAACGGCTAAGGTTATGGCCGAAAAAGATGTATTCCTTGTACCAACATTAGCGACCTATCAGGCCCTGAAAAATCAAGGAAAGTCTTTTGGCTTTAAGGCTGAAAATTTCCAAAAACTGGAAGAAGTTATGGAAGCCGGTTTGCAATCTCTGAAAAATGCCTCTGAGGCGGGGGTGAAAATAGGCTTTGGCACAGACCTTTTGGGCGATATGCATCGTTATCAATGTGATGAATTTCGCATCAGAAGTGAGGTGCAAAGCCCGTTCGAAATATTAAAATCCGCAACCTCGATAAATGCGGAGATATTGGGTAAGTCAGGTGAATTAGGCGTGATTACCGAAGGCGCTATTGCGGATATACTGCTCATCGATAAAAACCCTCTTGATGACCTTTCGGTTTTTGATAGTGAAGGCAGCCATATTGCCTGTATTATGAAAGAGGGAAAAGTGGTGGTTATTTTTTAAAAACATTCAAAAAATACCAAAAGGATTTTGCTTATGAAACGCGTTATTTATATTGGCTTTCTTGCTGTGATGCTCTCCATTATGGCTTTTATGGGGGTGCGCGCGGGTCATGAAAACGGGCAAACCATAAATGTCATCATGAAAACCAGTTCAGGCGATATTACGTTGGCATTATATGCTAAGAAGGCCCCGGTTACGGTTGAGAATTTCATGAAGTATGTGGACGGTGAATATTATAAGAACGGAAATTTTTACCGTGTTGTCCGGTCTGATAATCAGGCACAAAATAATATTAAGATTGGCGTTATTCAAGGGGGCCGCGGTATGGACGCGCAAGAGCCGCCTTTTGAGTCAATCCCTCATGAGACTACCCATGAGACAGGAATTCTTCATAAGGACGGTGTCATTTCGATGGCCCGTTTGGCACCGGGAACGGCAAGTTCGGAGTTTTTC
>JAESPY010000241.1 GCA_016765435.1 Emcibacter sp. | reverse complement strand
TTCGTAAGGCCTGCCAGACAAGCCTCTGAAATTCTGTTCCTTTTAACACCACCTCTACCCCTTCAAGTGCCGAAGTCTCTCCCGCCAGATAGTCTTTTAGAAGGGGACGGAAAGCAAATGGGTCCTGTTCTTGTCTTAAGAAATGAACTGGATAATGTTTGCGTAAAAGCTGGAAACAACGCTCTTTATAGTCCCCGAAATCCAGCGCACATAACCGCTCTTCATCAAAGACCATGATAAGCGGGCCTATATCACTGTTATAATAATCAATGATCAATTGTTTCGTCATTTCTTACTTTCTATTTTTCGAGCGGGCTTATGTATCAGAGGCCCACAAAAGCATGGCCGCATAGGCGCGCCAGGGCCGCCAGTCTTCAGACATAACGTCCAGTTCTTTTGCCGTTGGTCTTTTATGGTTTTTCTTTTGCAGGCGTTTTTGCAGCACAAGATCTGCGCTGGGGAAAGCGTCGGCTTCTCTCATGGCCCGCATGGCAACATAGTTTGCAGTCCAGGGTCCAATGCCGGGCAGGGCGCACATATGAGTAATAAAATCGGGTAAATTAGTGGGATGTTGGAAAAATGCCGGATCATCCGCCACGGTGCGGGCTAAATGCTGAATGGCTTTCATTCTGTTCCCGGTGATGCCAAGCCCCGACAGGTCGGCATCGGCCAGAATTTCGGGGGATGGAAAGATGTATTTTAATCCTTCACAGGATAGCCCGCTGGGCAGGCCATGACGGGTGGTGAGGCGTCCGGTCAGTGTTGTTGCTGCGGCAACGGATACTTGTTGACCCAAAATGGCCCGAACCGTTAGTTCAAAAGGGTCCCAGGCCCCAATGAGCCTGTGTCCGGGGTTGTTTTCTATGGAAGGTTTCAAGGCTGCGTGTTGTGATAGATGGTCGTTGACGACAGCAATATTAGTATCCAGGTCGAATAAATTTCGAATTCGGGACAGAATTAACGGTATCGCGGTGATGTCATCTGTATGAAGGGTAACGGATAATAGCGGGGCTGTTGTCTGCGGGGCAACGGTGAAACTGCCGACTTTTCCGTTAAGATGGAATGTGCGAGAATAGCAGCCTTTGTGAATATGTTCGACACCTGGGATGGCACGGGGGCCAAGGTAATTCAGAATATTCTGCCAATTATACGGGCCGCTATAGCTCATTTTCAGCGTTAAGTCGGTAGATTTGTCTCTTGTTTCATTTAGAGGAGAGCCATTTTGTTTTCTGATGTCCGAGGGACTTAACCTGAAATGTTTTTTCAAGGCAGCGTTAAAACGGCGCAGGCTTTGAAAACCGGCGGCATGAGCGACTTCGCTCACGGGCAGGCGGGTCTCGGTCAAAAGCTGCTTTGCCATCAATAACCGTTGTGTCAGGGCAACATTTTTGGGTGAGGTTCCCATATGTTTCTGGAATAACCGCCGAAAATGACGTTCGCCCAGTCCCATTTTTTCGGCCAGTTCCGGGACAGTATGGTCATTGAGAAACCCGTCTGAAATATAGCGAAGGGCCTTGGTGACTGTGGCGGATGTGCCAAGCCATCCGGGGGAATTCGGGGATAATTCCGGGCGACACCTGAGGCAAGGTCTGAACCCGGCGGCTGTGGCCGCCGCCGCAGAGGGCATGAAACGGCAGTTTTTCAGCTTGGGCGGTTTGGCCGGACATATGGGGCGACAGAATATGCCTGTGGTTAGGACAGCCGTAAAAAAACGTCCGTCATATCGTTTGTCGCGGGCTAGAATAGCCCTGTAGCAGGTTTCATTATCCACTTTAAATCCTAATATCTAACCATCACGATAACAGAAGTCTTAATGAAATACGCGCCATTTTCGGACTCCGATGTCATTTCTTTAAGGCGTATTTTTATGGTTAAATGACAATCGAAAAACTTCAGGCCGGATAAGGCTTTAGTCGTGATAATATATATGTATTTTCAGCCTTTGTTAATAAACAGTCCTTATAAAGGGGCTATCGAATATGAGCAGAAAACACCCTGACTTATATGTAATAATAAAAACCAGAGGGTAGAACGGATAAATATGGGGACGCTGCATAGCAATATGGGTTCAAAAGACTTGTTGGTTCTGGCTCAAGAAAAGTCGGTTTCCGCCAGGAGTGAGCTGTTGGAAAATATTTCCGATATGTTCTTGTCGCCCGAAGGCCGCCTGAATGATCATGAGCGGGCTTTGATGAATGATGTCTTGCTCAAGCTTATTAATTCAGTGGAAAAAAGTGTCCGTAAGGAATTGAGCCGTCGATTGGCTGATGTTGATGATGTTTCCCCGGAATTGGCGGCCAAGCTGGCCAATCAAACCATCGACATTGCGGCACCCATGTTAAATAAAAGCGGGGTGTTGAAGGATGAGCAGTTGATTGAGATTATCCGCAACCGCACAGAGGCGCACCGTATGGCGATTGCCATTCGTTCTCATGTCAGTGAGAATGTGAGTGGCGAGCTGATTGAAAATGCCGGTGAAGATGTTGTTGAAGCCTTGATTAATAACGAAAATGCGGAAATTTCAGAACTTTCCATAAAATATCTGGTTGCGGAATCCCGAAATATGGACCGTTTTCAGGAACCGCTTTTAAACCGTCAGGACCTTCCGGCAGATATGGCCTATCAGATGTACTGGTGGGTATCCGCCGCACTCCGGCGCAAGATCATTGTTGAATTTAATGTGGATCATGTTCAGCTTGACGATGCCATTGAAATGGCGACAAAAACAGCATTCCAGAACCATGATTCTACGGATGGTATTATGAGAACGGCTCTTAAGCTAGCCCGGGAGTTGGCGGGTAAAAAGGAACTGACGATAATTTTCTTGCAACGGTGCCTGCGTCAGGAAAAAATTAATTTGTTCGTTGCCGGTTTGTCAGAAATGACGGGGCTGGACGTGAAGATTATCTGGCGGTCCATCCGGGAGCGTACGGGCGAGAGTCTGGCAATCATTGCTAAGTCTCTTGAAATTGACCGGGATACTTTTGCGTCGCTTTTCTTATTGATTTTGCAATCCCGTTCGGGGGGGAAAGCGCGGGCGACTGGGCTGGTAAATTCAATTTTATCATTGTATGATGATATAAAGATCAAGAACGCAAAGGTCGCGGTAAGGCATTGGCAGCGCGACTTTGGCTATCAGGATGCTATTCAGGCGATGAAGGACGCGGTATAATTATGTTTGGTAGGATGAATCAAAATATTGCGGGCGGCAAAGCCACAGGAAAACGGCTGGTGCCAAAGTTGAAACACCAGACGATTATCCCGCTGGAACTGGTTCAGCGTGTCTCGACCAATACCCATAAAAACCTTAAGAATAAACCGACCACCGTCATTGATAAAATTAATGCGCTTATTGCTAATATGAGCTTCGACGAAACGGTGCCTTTGTATATATCGACCATTTCTGGCGAACTGGTTTATGTGAATGAGGGTTATCGGAGCCTTGTCTCAAATTGTGAATATACCGGAAAAGAAGATACAATACATAAGGGCGAAAGCCTGCTGCCGGAAAGCCTGACAGCAATATTGAATGAAGTTCAGTTGACCCGGCAAAATGTTTCCGTTGAAGAAACCATAAAAGTGCAAGGCGTGTCCCGGCAATATCGTTCTCGCCATTTTCCGATCTGTGATGATAATGGCCGGGTTATTGCCGTTGGGGGGAGCTATGTTGATTTCACAGATAGCATCCAGACCCTTGGCCATGAAAGCCTGATGCAGCAGAGATTTCGGGATTTTGCCCGGGCGACGTCTGACTGGTATTGGGAAATTGACCGAGATTATAATATTACATTTGTGTCCGACCGTCTGATGGCGATTACCGGGACGCCAGTCATTCTTTTGACAGGAAAACGTTTCGAAGATTTTGGGGACCTAAAAGCAGAGGTTGAAGGCCGTCTTATCAGTTGTGATTCATTTCTGGATGGTATGAAGCCTTTCCGGGACCAATTGTTCCTGCTTAGAAATTCTGAAGAAGACGTGATCTATACGCATTTGAGCGGCGTGCCGATTTTTGATTCCTCAACCGGGGAATTTATGGGCTATCGTGGGGCCGGAATGGATGTGACGGTTAATTATAAGGCGCGTCTGGAAACCATTGCCATTCAAAAGTCGCTGGAACATACGTTGGAGGAACTGACCAACAAGAATATCCAACTTGATATGGCCTCTGCGGAATCAGAAGTGGCCTTTGGTGCCAAAAACGAATTTGTCGCGGCCATGAGCCATGAATTGCGCACCCCCCTAAATGCCATCATCGGGTTTGCCGAAGCCATGAAAATGGAAGTGTTCGGTGAACTTAACCCCCAATATGTCTCCTATAGCAATGATATTATGTCAGCGGGACGGCATTTGCTGGACCTGATTAATGATGTTCTTGATGTGGCGGTTCTCGAAAGTGGTAAGATCAAACTTGATACTGAGGATGTTTCGTTAAAAGAGGTTGTTGACCGGGCGGTAAATCTTATCGTGTTGCGGGCAAACCAGAAATATCTGGATATCAGTGAGGTCAAGATCGAAAAAGACTTCCATATTCATGTGGACGAACGGCGGGCGGTACAGATTTTCGTTAATCTGTTGAGCAATGCGGTGAAATTTACCCCTGATTATGGCAAGATTGGCATCCGTATCACTCCGCAGAGCCAGAGCACAGTGGGCGTCACAGTATGGGATACTGGCATTGGTATTCCGGATGACCAGCATGAATTGGTGTTTGAGAAATTTCATCAGGCCACGGATAATATCTATTCCCGTAAAGAAGAAGGTACGGGCCTTGGCTTGCATATTTCCCAACATCTGGCCCGTCAAATGGGCGGGGATATTGTCTTGAAAAGCATTGTCAATGAAGGTTCGGAGTTCACCGTGATCTTTAATCTTCATGAAGAACAGAAAGATTCTAATTAATAAACTGTTCGTTTAATATTCTTTCTTCCAACGTATGATGGCTGTCAAATAACAGGTTTATTTTGATGGACCTGTCCTGTTTGATGCTGACCTTGGCGATGTGTCGCACTTCCCGTGTGTCGGCAACGGCACTTACCGGCCGTTTGGCCGGATCAAGGATTTCAAAGGTGACTTCTGAATTATGGGGCAGAAGCGCGCCTTTCCAACGTCTGGGCCGAAAGGCACTGATTGGTGTCATGGCCATGATGTCCGCATTCATGGGAATGATAGGTCCATGGGCCGACAGGTTATAGGCGGTGCTTCCAGCGGGGGTTGCCAGCATAATGCCATCGCAAACCAGTTCCTCCATTCTGACTTTTCCGTCCACAAGAATTCTGATTTTTGCCGTTTGCCGGGTTTGCCGGAGCAGGGATACCTCGTTAATGGCCAAGGCTTCAACCTGACGGCCATCTTGAGTCTCGGCGGTCATGCGCAGGGGGTGAAGGGTAATCGGGGTAGAGGCTTTGATCCGTTCGACCAGACCCTCTTCATGGTAATCATTCAGGAGAAAGCCGACGGTGCCTTTATTCATGCCAAAAATGGATGCTTTATGAGGCATAATCTCATGGATGAAATGAAGGATAAACCCATCTCCGCCAAGGGCGACAATAACATCGGCTTCGTCAACGTTTACAAAGTCATAGCGGTTTCTTAAGGCCGATGCTGCGTCCTGCGCGGCGTCCGTGTCGGAGGCAACAAGAGCAATCTTTTTATTATTTTCTGAAGTGGTCATGTCTAGGCCATCCTGCAATTCTGATCAACAGATGCTAGAATATAGCGGTGCCGGTGGCTTCTGCAACCCATTTCTGAATAGTCCGAAGGGCCATTTTCTTGTCCAGCTTCTTGAAAAATTCGAAGGCATTGGCAATTTCCCGGTCAGAAATATTGGTATCAACATTCTGGGCGGCCCGTGTCAGTTGATAAATGGTCAGGAAAACACTCCGGTCAATGCCCACTGCACAACAGGAAACGGCCAGAGATTCTGCGCCTCTATCATACAGAAAAGACCGCATTATTTTATGGGGAATCGCAATCATTTTGGCAAAGGCAATCTCAAATAACGATGATTGTCCCTGATTCAGGCACTTCATCAGAAATGCCGGGGTCAATTTTCCGGCTTTATGCAGTTTATTCACCAGAAGAATTTCAGATTTTTCCCGTGTGATTTGGGTGTCCCCACCGTTGCTTGCTTCTTCTACGGCACCTTGAAGAAGCGCGTCAATGTCCGCTTCACTTATGTCCAGGTTGGTCAATATTGACTCTTTCAGGCCGCTGGAGACCCATTGATACATTTTGGCGGCCATTTCTTTTGGCAGGTCTGGCCGTTCAATGAGGGGCGGCTGAATAGGGATGATGGTTTTTGATTTTTCCACCAGTTCTGACAGGGGTTGATTGCCAATTTTGGCATCATGGTTGTTCAGGAGTACAATCAGGGTTTTACTGTTGCCGACCGTGACCAGTTCCCGGCAGACATCGGAAGATAGTTTTTTCCGGCTGGCAATACTGAGTTGATGTTGGGCAGATTTGTGGCGAATGATTTTTATCAGCTCGTTATCGGATAATAATTTGCTTAAGATTAATATGGGAGTGGCCACGTCGATTTGGTCATTGGCGAGCAGAATAATCAAATCAAGGGGGGCAAATTGATCCTCTGCCAAACGATCAGCGAGCTTCTGCCGGATGCTCATTTCAACATTATTGACCAGTTTTTCCAGAATTTCTGACATGAGGGCCAGTTCATTGGGCGACAGCTCAGAATGGCGTCGTTCCAGAAAATCGGTAATGTTATTGAACAATTCTGAACGACCACCGGCTTTTCGATCATAAGCCAGCTTCAAAAGACTGGAGATCTCTTCCGCTATCTTTGGTTCATTCTGTACCATAAAAACCTTCTTACTACTCTGCCAGTGCTACCTGTCAGTAATCTTTACCTATGTCTACGCTATCCATTCACTAATGGTTTGCAATAATAATTCTTAATTGCTTAATTTGAAGTAAATTATTGCAATTTGCATTAAAAATTTATCTATTGGTCAAAAATAGCGTTATTTTTTGACCAATAGCTCCTAAATATAAGGGTATTATAATGTAATTGTCTTTAATAAGTACTTAACAGAAGGGGGGCAAGAGAGAAGTTTTATATTTTCAAAAGCGTTTTAAAAGTATCATCAAGGGTTTTTAGAACCTTTGCATTGGCTTTATAGGCCTGACTGGCCCGCGTGAGTTCTGAAATTTCAGCGGGGAGTGAGACATTGGGAGTATTGACCAGCCCCTGTGCGTTGGACAGGGGGGATGTGGGGTCAAAAACGGTGAGGCTAGCCGGAGATACAGGAACAACAGCTGCCCGCACGCCGCCGCCTATAGTAGTGGATTGGGCTACATGTTGTGGGCTGTAGGAGGCATTGAAGGCGCCACCGGACGACGCAGAAGCCCCCGGTGTTGATTTAACATGGGCGTTCACGATATTATTTGCAGCCGTATTGAAGCGGACGGTGGAGGCAAGTAATCCTGAAACACTTGTTTGTATCGCCTTGAACATTATGTTCTTTCTCTGAAACAGGGGCATTAACCCCGATTCCTCAAACAATAATGCGTGAGTTCTAAGATTATCTTAACAAAAGATAAAGGTTTCGGTTATGGGCGCGCGGCCTTGGCGAGGGCATGGGCCAGATTTAAGGACCCTTGCAGACGGTTTTCAATTTTGGACCATTTACGCACATAAACCAGCCGATGGTCGGGGCGGAGTTTGACGACGGTAGACTGGTTATTGATGAAATCTATCAGTCCCGCAGGATTGGCGAATTTGGAATTGCGGAAAGTAACAATGGCACCCTTGGGGCCAGTATCAATTTTTTCAATTCCGGCAAGGCGGCAGAAATGCTTGATCAGGATGATTTTCAGGAGATGTTCCACCTCTTCGGGTAAGTCGCCAAAGCGGTCAATCAGTTCTGCGCCAAAGGCATCAATTTCCTGTCGTCCTTTCAGGTCCGCCAGACGTCGGTACAGGGACATGCGCAGATTAAGATCCGGGACATAATTTTCCGGGATCAGAACCGCCGCACCTACATTGATTTGTGGGGACCAGATGCCGGTGATCTCATCATCTGTGATGCCGGATTTGGCCGCTGCCACGGCTTCTTCCAACATTTGCTGGTAAAGCTCCATGCCGACTTCCTTGATATGGCCTGATTGTTCCTCACCCAACAGGTTTCCGGCCCCGCGAATGTCAAGGTCATGACTGGCAAGGGTAAATCCAGCGCCCAGCGTATCCAGGGTTTGCAGAACCTGAAGTCGTTTTTCGGCCTGTGCTGTGGGCATCCTGCGGGGGGGCAAGGTAAGATAGGCATAGGCCCGTACTTTGGACCGGCCAACACGGCCCCGAAGCTGATAGAGTTGCGATAGGCCAAACATGTCCGCCCGGTGGATAATCATGGTGTTGGCGGTGGGAATATCTAAGCCGGATTCGACAATGGTGGTGGAAATCAATACATCATATTTACCGTCATAAAAAGCATTCATGACGTCTTCGATCTGGGTCGGGGGCATTTGGCCGTGGGCGGTGACGGTTTTGACTTCCGGTACATGTTCGCGCAGAAGATCCTCGATTTCCTTCAGGTCGGATACCCGTGGACAGACGTAAAAGCTCTGACCGCCCCGGTAATGTTCCCGCAGCAAGGCTTCGCGGATAACCAAACTGTCCATAGGCAGGACAAAAGTACGAATTGCCAATCGGTCCACTGGCGGTGTTGCAATCAGGCTCAACCCCCGCATACCGCTCATGGCCAATTGTAGGGTGCGCGGAATCGGCGTTGCCGTCAGGGTCAGCACATGAACATCATTTTTCATCTTCTTCAGGCGTTCTTTATGAACCACCCCGAAATGCTGTTCCTCATCAATGACGATAAGCCCCAAATTCCTGAAACTAACATTCTTGCCGAGCAGGGCATGGGTGCCAATGACAATTTCACAGGTGCCTTTGCTCAATTCGTCACGGGTTAATTTCTGGTCTTTGGCGGTTACCAGCCGGGACAGATGGCCGATTTTTACTGGTAGTCCCCGGAAACGGTCGACAAAGGTTTTGTAATGCTGGCGAACGAGCAGGGTGGTCGGTGCAATAATCGCGACCTGAAAGCCTTCCATAACGGCCAAAAACGCTGTACGCAAAGCGATTTCGGTCTTGCCAAAGCCTACGTCGCCGCAAATCAGACGGTCCATGGGTTTGCCACTGCCAAGGTCAGTAATCACATCGGCGATGGCGCGCAGTTGGTCGTCGGTTTCCGTATAGGGGAAGCGGGCGCAAAATTCATCATACAATCCCTCGGGCGGTTGAATGATGGCGCCTTTGCGCAGGGCGCGTTGTGCGGCCACCTTGATCAATTCATCGGCCATGTCGCGAATGCGTTTTTTCAGTTTCGCTTTGCGTCCCTGCCAGGCAACACCGCCCAGCTTGTCCAGCTGTCCATCGCTGCCTTGGCCACCGTAACGGCTCAATATTTCAATATTTTCCACGGGGACATACAGCTTGTCCCCGCCGTGATAGGTCAGATGGACACAATCGTGGGACGCCCCGTTGACCTGAATGGTCAGTAGGCCTTCATAACGGCCAATGCCGTGATCCATATGAACCACCAGATCGCCGGGGGTCAGGGCAGAGGCTTCCTGTATGAAATTTTCGGCCTTGCGGGATTTGCGTAATTTTCTGACCAGACGGTCGCCCAGAATATCCTGTTCAGAAATAACCGCCACATCCCCGGTATCAAAACCATGTTCCAGTGGCAGAATAATAAGCCCAATAATGCCCTTGCTCAGGCGTTTCCGGTCTTGCCAATGGTCTACGATCT
>JAESPY010000240.1 GCA_016765435.1 Emcibacter sp. | reverse complement strand
TCCGAACCAAGCAATCCTTGTTCCTCTGCGGTAACTGCCATGAACATGATCGAACGGCCGGGCTTTTGAACGCCCGACAGATAAGCATTGGCCAATTCGATCAATCCGGCGGTGCCACTGGCATTATCAGCGGCCCCGTTATATATCTGGTCCCCTTCCAATGAACTGTCCCGGCCCAAATGATCCCAATGGGACATGTGAATAATATATTCATCGGGCCGATCTGTTCCCGGCAAAATTGACACCACATTATTAGACACCACGCGCCGTATTTTATTGCTTAAGGACACGGACATTTTTGCCTTTAAAGAAACTGCCTTGAATGCTTTGGTCGCGGCTTGTGTGGTTAAGGTCTGATAATCAAGTCCGGCGGCCTGAAAGACCTGTGCTATTTTGGCACCGGGAACCCAAGCTTCCATAACAACACGTGCCATATTGCCATCATCACTTTCCAGATTGAATTGTGGCCCAGACCAGCTTCCCTCTACCACAGCCCACGGGTAGGCAGCAGGTTTTGTCTCATGAATGATGATTGCCGCAGTGGCACCCTGACGGGCGGCTTCCTCATATTTATAAGTCCAGCGCCCGTAATAGGTCATCGCATTACCGGTAAAAAGCGCTGAATTTTGTGTGGCATATCCCGGATCATTAACCATGATAACAACCGTTTTTCCATGAACGTCAACGCCGTCATAATCATTCCAGTCATATTCCGGGGCCACGATGCCGTAACCAACAAAGACCATATCACTGTCCTGAACAGATACCATATCTGTGACCCGTTGGGTCCAGCCCATAAATTCAGGTCCATAGGAGAGCGCTGTCCGACCTTCGGCGGTTTCTATGGTCATAACCGCATCCGGTGATGCGGTGATTTCAACCATTTTCACGCCCTGAAAATAACTGTCCCCGTTCCCCGGTTGCAGGCCAAGGCTTTTAAATTTCTGTTGCAGGAAAGCAATGGTTTTAGCATCGCCAGCAGTTCCCGGCGCCCGGCCCTCGAACTCATCAGAAGCCAGAATCTTGATATTTCCCGCCAAACGTTCAGCGTCAATATTAATCGGAACCTTGTTCGGGGGAACCTTGTCATAAATAGAAACCGTCAGAACAATGGCACCGGCAAACATGGCCCATAGGAATATTTTCATTTTCATCTCCCGCTGTAGAATTTAACAAGCGGAACGCTATCATATATTCAAAGCGGCAAACAGATGAAAAGAAAGAATTTATGAACTAATCGCCCGTGCAAATGTCGTTGCATCTACATTCCCGCCGCTAAGCAGTAAGCAAATGGTTTTACCCTTAACATCCAGATGACCAGCCAACAGTGCTGCCAAAGTCACCGCACCACCCGGTTCCACCACCAGTTTCAATTTCTCCCACGCGTATTTTACCGCAATAAGAACCTCTGCATCATTGACCGTTACGATAGAATCCACATATTCCTGCATGATTTTCAATGTCAGAGGGCCGGGCGCATGGGTAAGCAAAGCATCACAAATCGTGCCCGTATGGCGGCTGTTCGAACAGATTTCCCCCGCAGAGAGGGAGCGTTTCACATCATCAAAGCCTTCCGGCTCAACCCCGATAATTTGCAAGGTTGGGTTCAGGGATTTTAAGGCTGTTGCACAACCGGACATCAGACCGCCGCCGCCCACGGGGCTAAAAAACATGTCAAATTCCGCATCCGTTTCCCGGCCTTGTTCATATATTTCTAGACCCACCGTTCCCTGCCCGCAGATCACATCAAAATCCTCAAAGGCTGGCACCACGACCGCGCCCTGTTCGTCGGCAATAGCCTGTGCAATATCTTCCCGGCTTTCTGTCTCCCGGTCATATTCGACGACCTTTGCCCCATAAGACAAGGTATTGTCCCGCTTCATAACCGGCGCATCTGATGGCATAACGATCGTGGCTTTTATGCCCAAAATTTTTGCCGCGGCCGCCACACCCTGTGCATGATTGCCTGATGAAAAAGCCACAACCCCGCGGGCCTTTTCCGCCTTTGTCAATTGGCAAAGCCGATTATAGGCCCCGCGAAATTTAAACGCGCCGACCCTCTGCAAATTCTCTGGCTTAAGGAAGATCTCCGCCTCAAATGCTTCTGAGAGCGTGACAGACCGCAAAAGGGGTGTCTTTACAGCAATGCCCTTCAGCCGTTCCGCCGCTTGTCGAATATCATTTAAGGTCGGTTGTATCTGTTCTGACATGTCGTATCACTCCGCTGTATAATTCAGCGCAATTAATACATATTTTTAAGATAAAGGATAGATGAAGGCGATTTAATCAGTCATTATGAAATCATCAAGGACTTCTTTTGCTTCCATGCTGCCATTACGCACGGCTTCCTTCAACCATAACGCGGCCAGAGTGGGATTTTTCTTCGTCCCTTCCCCAAAGGCATACATTAAACCAGTGACCAGTTGGGCATCGCGCATGCCGATTTGGGCCAAAGACAGACAAAGACGGTGCGCATAGGAAAAATCAGAACTTACAAATGCATCCAGACATTTCTTTTCCGCAGCGGGGTCTTCCAGTCTGGTCATCTCGAAAGGTGTATTGGTGCGTGTTGCCGCCTCTGCCACAGATAATGTTGCTCCGAACATTATGGCTGAAATGATAATGAATGATTTGTTAAACATACAATTATTCCCTGCTATTATTAACACCTACACCGTGTTATCCGGCATGTTTACATACCTTGCAATTTGAGGGCCAAATTTATTTTATCTTTTTATTTCAATGAATTAAACATTTAGCCACATATGTAGAATCAAATAAACCATACAAACTGTATCAAATTCTTTACAATTTGTTAATGATTTGTTTCATTTTGGGAATATTGTGGAGGAGTATGGGGGATAAAAAAGTGTCACCCCCCCTTGTATTATCTATTTATTTCAATCTCTTAACCCTGATAAATGACCTTTTATTTGGTACGGTCATATTATAGCCACCGATAGCACCTCTTCTGATTTCGACCTCAAACTCCCCCTTGGGCAACCGAATTTTTCCCCCTTCTTTTTGCTTCCATACCTGACCATTCTTCATGAAAATGACCACCTTCTTGGATTTGGTATAAGCAATTTTTTTCACCGTTAAGGTCACATGGCTCAGGTTTTTTTCTTGTTTTATTTCTTTTTCCCGCACCGCCTTTACCGGGGATGACCGCAATTGTGACTTGCCGAAACTTGCCACTTGATCTTCCTTTGTCGGTCTGTTCTTTTCAACCTTTAAGCCCGCGGTTCTGTCGTTGATCATTCTTTGAGAAGCCGCATCAAAGCACGCCAGCCTTTTAGCATCTTCTGTAATTTCCTTGCAGTCAAGTATGGACTGAAACGGTCCGGCCTGTGCCACATTACTCACAATGCCCCAACTGAAAAATAATGTGACAGATATAACGAGTTTTCCAATCATAGTTTTTCCTCTCTAGACATTTGAATATATGTTGAGTGTAAATTGATCCGGGCAAATTTGCCAAGTCTTTATTTTTATCGTAAATTGTAATGGAAACATTCCTTTTCCATGTTGATTTTTATAATAAAATATCGACAACCTACGGAAAAGTGATATTTATGATCGCATAAAATTTACGATCACATCAAGACTTCTAAGTTTAAGGATTTCACACATGCCCCAGTATCGTTCGAAAACATCCACCCATGGCCGTAATATGGCCGGTGCCCGTGCTCTTTGGCGGGCCACAGGCGTCAAGGACGGGGATTTTGGCAAACCAATCATTGCGGTCGTCAACAGCTTTACCCAATTTGTCCCTGGACATGTTCACCTGAAAGATATGGGTCAGTTGGTAGCCCGTGAAATCGAGAAACACGGCGGCATTGCCAAGGAATTTAACACCATTGCTGTGGATGATGGTATCGCCATGGGCCATGATGGCATGCTCTATTCCCTCCCCAGCCGCGAAATCATCGCCGACAGTGTGGAATATATGGTCGAAGCCCATTGTGCCGATGCCATGATATGTATCTCCAACTGTGATAAAATCACACCCGGTATGTTGATGACGGCTATGCGCCTGAACATCCCGGCGATTTTTGTTTCCGGCGGCCCTATGGAGGCTGGCAAAACCGAAGTTGTCGGTCACAAACTGGACCTTGTTGATGCTATTATCATGGGTGTTGACCCAAGTGTGGATGATAAGATTGTGGAAGAAGTGGAGCGTTCTGCCTGCCCTACTTGCGGCTCCTGCTCCGGCATGTTCACCGCC
>JAESPY010000239.1 GCA_016765435.1 Emcibacter sp. | reverse complement strand
TTGTGTGCCTGCCCAGCCCGGCAGGGCGGTCAGCAGAAATCCCGCCACAACCGCACCGGAAAAACCAAAGACCATTTCATGGCCGTGCCAGAGGGAAAGATTATATAACGGCGGTGAAAATTCAAAAATTCCCAGCGTTGCCAAAGTCCATACCGTCATCACTCCCAAACCATAAAGCACCCCAAACAGATAAAAAGGTCGGAACGCGCTCTGCCACAATGGTCCGGAAAACGGGCCAGACGGCGTCGGCGCACCAGAGGCAGAAGGATCATTCATTTCAGTCACATTTTTTCTCATAAAGCTTAACACGCCTATTATGAGACGGTCGTTATCACTTGTACAGTTTTTTGCGCCAAGAGGCCCCAAAGATCAAAATCATTAGAAAAGGCGCATAAAATAAACAACGGCTGCACTATCTGAATAGCCCCCTCGGCATAATAGGAAAATACTGGCATGAAAGTAATCTTAAAAATACTAATAAAAAACATAATAAAAATAATCTTAATTAAACAAATTAAATAAAATCAAAATATAGTGTGGAGGCTATTATGCAAAGGAAATTCACGACCCCTAATCAAACACGTCCAACGACATCCCAATCACATGGTCTGTTGTATGGCACAATTCTGACATCCCTGTTACTTACCGCGCCGTTGTCCGTTCAGGCGGCCGATGAAAACAGCACCAGCTGGCTTCTGGAGGAAATTACTGTAACGGCCCGTAAAAGGGAAGAAGGCCTGCAAAGCACGCCCATCGCCATTTCGGCTTTTTCCGGGGACAGCCTTTCCTATCGCGGCGTGACAAATATCGGTGAGATCGCTCAATTTACCCCCAATCTGTCCTTTCAGAACAACCCGAGCTTTGGCGGGGCCAGCAATTCAGCCGCCATTTATATACGCGGCGTTGGTCAGAAAGAATTCCTGCCCACCGTTGATCCGGGCGTAGGTCTTTATGTGGACGGGGTTTATATCGCCCGATCCGTTGGCGGTATTATGGATCTTGTCGATGTGGAACGGGTCGAAGTTCTTAAAGGTCCGCAAGGCACACTCTTTGGCCGAAATACCATCGGCGGGGCCATCAGCATTACCACCAGAAAACCTCACGAGCAACTGGAAGGCAATGTTTCCGCCACCTATGGCACCGACAATCGCATCAATCTGAAGGGGACTGTAAATCTGCCCATTTCCGACAATTTCTTCAGTAAGTTCTCTATGGCCTATATGAAACAGGATGGCTATGTGACGCGGGATGACGGCATTGACCTTGGCGATGATGATACCTTGTCTGGTCGGGCAACTTTCCTGATAACCCCTAATGAAGACCTTGAAATATCCCTGTCCATTGAGGGCAGCCGCGACCGGGAAAACGGCCCGGCCATGACCCTGATCGGCATTAATTACGCGGGGCCGAACCCGCTCAGTCTGGCACCACCGCCACCCATGGTGACCATTCATAACATCGGGGCCAATGCGGCCGCAACCGGCATTCCGGCCCCCTGTGCCTCCCCGGGAAATACGCTTAATCTGGCCGTTCCGGGTTGTTATGATGACCGTTATGTCTATGCGGGAGAAGAACGAAATTCCGGCACGGCACCCGCCTATTCAAAGACAGACTTCTGGGCCGCCAACCTGAATATTGACTGGGCGATATCAGACGCTATTTCCCTTCGGTCAATAACAGCATACCGTAATCTTGACGCTGAGTTCGCCCGTGACGGCGATCATTCCCCCTTTCGGATTTCCCAGTTTCAGGATTTTCTTGAACAGGAACAGTTTACGCAGGAATTTCAGTTTCTCGGCACGGCATTTAAAGAACGTCTGAACTGGATTATCGGCCTATATTACTTTAAGGAAACCGGCGATAACCGTAACGAGCTTAATTTCACCGTGTCCCGCTTTCGCAGTGGAGGGGCTTATGACAACCAGAGCCTCGCGGCCTTTGCTCAAGGCACCTATGATGTAACGGACCGTTTCCATATTACTGCCGGGCTTCGTTATACGGATGAAACCAAGAAATTCACCCCAGACCAGATCATTCATGAGAATTATTTTGCCGGGGCTGCGGGATCAGGACTGTCTGATGCGGAAGCCCCTTTCCTTGCCGCAGGCACACGCGTTTTGCCGTTTCTGGAAAAAGAAGTCGCCTATGACAATTCTGATCCTTATCTGAATTTGTCTTATGACGTGACTGACGATCTGATGGTTTATGTCAGCTATTCCGAAGGCTTTAAATCGGGCGGATTTTCCCAGCGGGTCTTCCCGCCCGTCGTCCCGCCCTACACCGCCGCACCCGGCACGCCTGATATTGACCTGATCCCCACATTCCTGCCGGAATTTGTTCAGGTTTATGAACTCGGGTTTAAATTTTCCGGTCTTGATGGCAGAATGCGTCTGAACGGGGCGGCTTTCTATACGGATTATACCGACATGCAGGTACAGGTTTTCACCAGCGTCGCGCCCATCACCAAAAATGCCGGTGCCGCCACCATTAAAGGCTTTGAGCTTGAGATGCAAGCCACCCCGGCAGATGGCTGGTTTGTGGAAGCGGGACTGGGTTATATTGATGCCGGTTATGATGAGCTTGATTTTACCGAAACGCTGATCGATATAAATAATAATCTGGACCGGGTGTCAAAATGGACTCTCAGTGCGGCCCTTTCCAAGGAAATCGCTCTTGGCAATAACGGTACTTTGATTCCGCGCATAGATTGGGCTTATCGGTCAGACTTTGACAATGACGCCTTTAACACACCCGAAATTCACCAGATGGGCTATCATCTTTTGAATGCCAACGTGACATGGGAAAATGCAGATGAGAATATTTCGATGGTCGTCGGGGTGAAAAACCTGACCGATGAGAAATATCTGCATACCGGGATTATCGGCGATGCCTTCCAATCCTATGAAGGGCTGTTTGACCGGGGGCGTCAATGGTATGTCACCGCAAAGTTCAATTTTTAGCATGAAAGAAAAAACATAATGGCACGTGTAGAACTTATTGACCCCAGACAGAGCGACGATGAAGATATTCAGGGAATCTGCGAATGGGTCACAGAAATGGAAGGGGCTGTCCCCAACCATTTCTTCATCGAGATGAATTTCCCTGAGTTTTTCAAAGCCAAACTTGCTGCCACAAAAGTCTTGTGGCAGTTCGGCGAGCTTTCTTTAAGCGAAATACAACATGTGGGCATTGCCGTGTCCAAGGCAAATAGCTGTTCCTATTGCACGGCGGCTTTTTGCACCATAATGAATTATGGCATGAAAACCGATGAGGATTATACCAAAAGCTTTCTGGAAAGCGGGGTTGATGTCATTCTGGACCAGCGGTTGAAGAATATCATCAATTTTGCCCTCAGGGTGAATAAGGAAATGCACGGTATTACCGACGAAGAGGTTGAAATGCTGCGCCAAAGTGGCCTGACGGACAAGGGTATTGTCCAATTGGTTAATCTGGTCAGTGATTTCGCCTCCTACAATCGTCTCAATCTGGCGCTGCAAACCGATTATGATTACCGGGATTTATGGCGTCAGGTTGGCTTTGGCTATACGCCCGAAACAAACG
Organism: Emcibacter sp.; assembly: GCA_016765435.1. GTDB lineage: Bacteria > Pseudomonadota > Alphaproteobacteria > Sphingomonadales > Emcibacteraceae > Paremcibacter. Next base: position 2,659 of record JAESPY010000239.1, on the reverse strand, counting down.
AATAGACAATACAAGCGGTCACAATATTTCAGATTCGCGAAAGGAAACATTTTATGCTACAGTCTCTATCTGTTGATTGTGAGCATCATATGAACACGCCACTAGAAAAATACAGCCTGTTTCAAACCAATGACGTAGACAAGGCCCGGGAGATCGTCAGCAAAGTTTATTGCGACCATATCCTCAAGCCAAGTCGGTCAGGCCCTATTGATGCCTGTCATAATCGCGCACGTCTGTCAGCAGTGTCGGTGAATTATATGCAATATGGCACGGATATCCGTGTGGAACCCGGTTATCTGGACAGGTTTTTCCTGTTCCAGCTTCCCCTTGAGGGGGCGGCACGGATCACAACCGGAAATGAAGATTTCACCACGACTGTCGGCATGTCATCGGCCATTAATCCCACCGATTATACCAAGATGCATTGGAACAAGGACTGCAAAAAATTACTGGTTCAAATCCGGGCAGAGGCTATGGAAACACGGCTGTCACGCTTGTTAATGCGGCCCATCGACAAACCTATTCTGTTTGATCCAAAGGTCATGGCCGACAACCGGCAAGCTCAGGGCTGGTGGCAACAAATCAAGCATCTTGTCACGGACCTTGGGGATGGTATGGACCCGTGGCGGTCCCGTCATATTCTGGAAGATTTGGAAAGGCATCTGCTGACCAGCCTGCTCTATTCTTTCAATCATAATTATATGGATGCCCTGCTGACGCAGGAAAGTCAGGCCGCGCCTAAACATGTCAAACTGGCGGAAGATTATATTCTCGCCCATCTGAAAGACCCTCTGTCCATTGATGATCTGGTCACGATCACAGGCGTCAGCCAGCGGTCTATCTTTGAAGGTTTTCGCAGCTTTCGCGGGACCACACCCATGAAATATGTGCTTCAGCTCCGCCTTGAAAAGGTCCGGGCAGAATTGCGCGACAGCGGCCCCGACAGAAGCGTCACCGACATTGCCCTTAAATGGGGTTTCAGTCAGCTTGGCCGCTTTTCCGTATCCTATAAAAAAGTTTACGGCGAATCCCCGTCTGATACCTTAAAAAACTGAGCATCCCCTGAAAACTGAGAATACCTTGAAAATTGACGAGCACTCACCCTACCCGGTAAATTCCGTCACTTTTCCGGCCGGATCGACGAATATGGCCCGCTCTAGCCCCGAATATTTGGCCCAAACCTCAGGCACTTTGGCAAAATCCATCACATAAAAAGCCGTGGACAGCATATCTGCCGTGGTCGCATCCTGTGCCACCACCGATACTGCCCCGTGATGTTGAGCGCTCTGTCCGCTTTTTGGGTCCAGCAGATGATGCAACTGGCTTTGATCGGAAAAAGGACTGCCGTAACCGCCGGATGTGGCCAAGGCCTGATGATTTAACGGCAGCGCCATGAGTATTTTGTGATCCTGCAACGGCGATGAGATACCCGCCGTCCACGGTCGTCCGTCCGCATGATGACCCTGCGCATAGGTTTCCCCCATGTGAGCCAAAATATTGTCAAATCCGGCCTCTTTCAATATCTTTGCCACCCGGTCGGTCATATAGCCCTGCGCAACCCCATTGAGGGAAATGCCCATGCCGGGCCGAGTGAAAGAAATCCGCCTAGACTCAAGGATAATTTTATCGGACCCGACAAGCTTTAATATCTCCCCAACCTTTTGCTGTGACGGGCCGGACGGCGCCGCCCCCGCCGTTGAAAAATGATCAGCATAGAGTTTCCAGAGAGGCTGGATCGTCACATCAAACGCGCCATCCGTAATCTGATAACAGGACAAGCAACGAGACAAGAGGTCCAAAAACTCTATATCAGGATTATCCAGATACCCCTGTGCATTCAATCGTCTAATAGCGGAATCTTTGACATAAAGACTGAATATATTTTCCAGACGGGTGATCTCCTGCTGGCACCGCCTAAAAACCTCCTGCGCCCGGACCGGATCATCGCCGTAAAGCATGATCTGGGCCTTTGCCCCTAGAGCCGCCCCTTGCCAGCGCATCAGTTCCGTATCTGTTTTTGCCTGAACGTCACCTATCAGCCCCCCGACAGTGGCGGCAGCAGTAAGGGAAATAAAGCGTCTTCGGTTAATCGGACAGGTCATCATATTCGCCTGCGTCACCTAAGATATAATCCGGTGAAATATCGGCGTAGGCCACACACGGCCGCCATATTCACGGGAAAACGCACGGGCCATTGCCTCATCCCGAAAAGGAATGGTTTCCTTGGCCCCCATGCCGCCACGTTTGCGGCTCTCCACCACATAAAAAGCCTCTTTCGCCTTGATCCAGATACCATGAATTGGGGGCTTGTCCCAGCTTGTCGCCTGCCCCATATCATGGACATAGATGACCTGTACATGCTGTGCCTCACCGGGCAAAATCATATAGGCCAGTGCATCCCGCACCGAGGTAAACCAGATGGCCTGCGCCCGATCCGTTTCATAAACCTGCGCCTTTGGCCCCGGATGATCTATGACGATCATATTGCAATAAAATCCCTCCGCATCACGGGTGAGTGGCACCGGGTCCGGGATTTTGACCTCTTCCTGACAGCCCGCCATGAAGAACACCATTATGCACAACAGAAATCTCATAACTGACGCCTCCTAAAAATTGCACAGGCCACGGTCAGGGGAATGACAACCCATGCCAGCATGAT
>JAESPY010000238.1 GCA_016765435.1 Emcibacter sp. | reverse complement strand
TCTGGAGATCATTCAGGAACGGCTGACCCGTGAATTTGATCTGGACATCATCACCACATCCCCCAGCGTGATCTATCGTGTGCATTTGAACAAGGGTGACGTGAAAGAACTGCATAATCCGGCGGATATGCCCGACCCGACCTATGTAGACCATATTGAGGAGCCGTGGATATTAGCCACCATACTGGTGCCGGACGAATATCTGGGGGCGGTCCTGAAACTCTGCCAGGACAAACGTGGCGAGCAGGTAGAATTGACCTATGCCGGGACCCGCGCCATGCTGATTTATCGCCTACCACTCAATGAAGTGGTTTATGATTTTTATGACAAGCTGAAATCCATATCTCGGGGTTATGCCAGTTTTGATTATCAAATGGACGGCTATCGGGAAGGCGATCTGGTAAAACTGAGCATTCTGGTTAATTCGGAGCCTGTGGATGCTTTGGGCATGATGGTCCATCGGGCACAGGCCGCTTATCGTGGCCGCGCTCTTTGTGAACGGCTTAAGGACCTGATCCCGCGTCAACTGTTCAAAATCCCTATACAGGCGGCCATCGGTGGCAAGGTTATTGCCCGCGAAACTATTAGCGCCATGCGTAAAGACGTGACCGCCAAATGTTACGGCGGCGACATCAGCCGGAAAAAGAAGCTGTTGGACAAACAGAAAAAGGGTAAGAAGAAGATGCGCCTTTACGGCAATGTGGAAATCCCCCATTCCGCCTTCATCGCCGCCCTGAAAATGGGTGACGACAAGTAATACAAGGCACACGCTACACCGTCATTCCTGCGCAGGTAGGAAACCAGTGAAACAAAAACCGTCACTCCTGCCTGCGCAAGAGTGACGGTTGAGACACCATAAGCTGAATAATGGTTCCAATCCCCTTACGCGGTTTCGGCAAACAGTTCCCGGCCAATCAGCATGCGGCGGATTTCGCTGGTGCCTGCGCCGATTTCATAGAGTTTGGCATCGCGCAACAAACGCCCCGTGGAAAATTCATTGATATAACCGTTTCCGCCAAGGGCCTGTATGGCCTGCAACGCCATCTGGGTGGCCTTTTCTGCGGTAAAAAGAATACATCCTGCGGAATCCTTACGGGTGGTCTCCCCCCGGTCGCAGGCCGCCGCCACCGCATAGACATAGGATCGGCAAGTGGCCAATTCCGTATACATATCGGCAATCTTGCCCTGCATCAGCTGAAATTCACCAATCGCTGTGCCAAATTGCTTGCGGTCATGGATATAGGGCAACGCCACATCAAGACAGGCCTGCATGATGCCCACAGGCCCCCCGGACAGGACAACCCGTTCGTAATCAAGGCCGGACATCAAGACCCGCACGCCGCCATCCAGTTTGCCCAATATATTTTCTTCCGGCACTTCTCAATCCACAAACACCAATTCACAGGTGTTGGAACCGCGCATGCCCAGCTTGTCGAGCTTTTGCGCCGTGGAAAAACCTTTGAATGTTTTTTCAATCAGAAATGCTGTGATGCCTCGTGACCCTGCGGCCACATCGGTTTTGGCATAAACCACTAATGTATCCGCATCGGGGCCATTGGTGATCCACATTTTATTGCCGTTCAGGATATATTTATCGCCCTTTTTCTCCGCGCGCAATTTCATGCTGACCACATCGGACCCGGCCCCCGGCTCACTCATGGCAAGCGCGCCCACATGTTCACCGGATATAAGTTTGGGCAGATATTTTTTCTTCTGGGCATCCGTCCCGTTGCGGCTGATCTGATTAACGCAGAGGTTGGAATGGGCGCCGTAGCTAAGCCCCACACTGGCAGAAGCCCGCGAGATTTCTTCCATACAGATGGTATGGGCCAGATAACCCATTTTCACGCCGCCATATTCTTCGTCAACGGTAACGCCCAATATGCCAAGGTCGCCCATTTTCCGCCAGAAGCCTTCGGGAAAGGTATTTGTGGCGTCAATTTCTGCGGCCAGAGGGGCCAATTCCTTGGCTGCAAAATTCGCCACGGTATCCCGCAACATATCAATGTCTTCGCCCAGATTAAAATTCAATGTTGGATAGGAAACCATCACGTCGATCCTTTTCTATTATTTGTTACGCAGAGCCACAGCCACCTTGGAATTCGGTGCATGACCCAGAAAATCTGAAATATACCAAGCGGCCTCGATAATTTTATCAAGGTCTACGCCTGTCTTAACGCCCATGCCATTCAGCATATAAAGCACATCTTCGGTCGCCACGTTGCCGGACGCCCCCGCCGCATAGGGACAACCGCCTAGCCCCGCCACGGAACTGTCAATCACCGCAATGCCCATATCCAGTCCGGCCAGTATATTAGCCAAAGCCTGACCATAGGTATCATGGCAATGAAGGGCCAGCTTGTCCCCCGGCACCCGGTCCATGACCACCGTCAGCATATCGCGAATATCTTTCGGCGTGCCAACCCCGACGGTATCGCCCAATGACACCTCATAACAGCCCATATCCATCATCTTTGCCGCCACATCCGCCACAACAGCCGGATCAACCTTACCTTCATAAGGACAGCCCACCACACAGGAGACATAACCGCGCACGGCAATATTCTGATCCGCGGCCTGTGCCATAATCGGCAAGAAACGGTCCAGACTTTCCGCAATGGAACAATTGATGTTCTTCTGACTGAAACTTTCCGAAGCCGCACCAAATATGGCGACCTCTGTCGCCCCAACCGCTGCCGCCGCTTCAAAGCCTTTCAGGTTGGGAGTCAATACCGGATAGTCCACACCGTCCACGCGGTTAATCTGCGCCATAACGTCTGTACTATCGGCCATTTGTGGCACCCATTTGGGCGAGACAAAGCTGGTGGCCTCAATCTTGGTCAGGCCCGCCGCCGCCAGTTTTTCAATCAGCGTGACCTTGACCTCCGTTGGGACCAACTTTTTCTCATTTTGCAAACCGTCACGGGGGCCAACTTCATAAAGACGTACGTCTGATACCGTCGTCATTCTTCTTCATCCTCTATAATACGGATCAGAACTTCACCGTCCGCAACCTGATCTCCGGCGGACAATGTCAGTCCTTCAACTCGGCCCGTGACCTGTGCCTTGATGGTATGTTCCATTTTCATGGCTTCCAGTATCATCAGAGGTTGGCCCAGTTCAACGGTATCACCCTCCGCAACCATGACCTGACTTACCTTGCCCGGCATGGGGGTTATGATGACGCCGCTGCCGCCAGTTTCCTCCTCGCCCTCTGCCCCCGCCAGATAATGATGCAGGTAAGATATTGTGGAATTATGAAAGATGGTAAAATCCTGCCCGTCTTTAATGACGCGGGCGGAAATCTTGTGGCCATCCACAATAATATCAAGGTTTGTCCCCTTGTGAGAGAGGATACGCACATCCAGTTCTTCGCCCTCAATGGCCAAATGGAAAGAATTTTTCCGGTAAGTGACTTGTATATCCCGGCTGATCTCCCGATCAACAAACGTAAGAACCGTCTTTAAATCCAGATTCATCCGCCAACCATCGCTGTAATCCCACGGATCGCTCCCGGAAAGTTGAGGTTCAAGTTCCGCCATCGCCGCCAGACACAGGATCGTATGATCCACCCTATTATCTTCGGGCATTAAATCCTGCCGGAAACGTTCAATGAACCCCGTATCCAAATCCACCGCCTGAAAGGCCGGATGACGAATGATGCGGCCAAGGAATTCCAGATTGCATTTCAATCCGGCCACCGCCGTTTGTCCGATCGCCTTATTCATCTGACGCAGGGCCGCATCCCGGTCCCGGCCCCAGACAATAAGTTTGGCAATCATCGGATCATAATAAATACTGACCTCATCCCCGGCTTCCACCCCGGTATCAAGACGGAAATGCTCATTCTGTTCAGGACAGGAAAAATGAGTGATCCGGCCCGTTTGCGGCATGAAATTATTTTCCGGGTCTTCCGCATAAAGCCGAACCTCAAACGCATGGCCGTGTAGTGGAATATCTTCCTGTACCAAGGGCAATGGCTCACCGGCCGCAATGCGCAATTGCCAATCGACCAGATCCTGCCCGGTGATCAATTCAGTGACCGGATGCTCAACCTGTAACCGGGTATTCATTTCCATGAAATAAAACGGTGCATCCTCCAGCCC
>JAESPY010000237.1 GCA_016765435.1 Emcibacter sp. | reverse complement strand
CGCTATTCCCTAAATTAATGGGCGCCTTCACTTAAGGAAGACTATGTTTCTAAAAAGCTTTTAAAATAAAACGGATAAGGCAAGCCTCAAACATCTCATTCACATTACAGAAACCCGCAGACCGCAGCGCAATGCCATCCTGTGCCATCAGAAAAGCCCCACAAGCCCCAGCACCTGTGAAGATGGGCGACCGGATAGAGGCCAGATATTCCTGTCCATTGTTGCGGGAGAAATTCACCCCCGGCACCCGTACCGCAAGCTCGCTAAAGTGAGTTGATTTCACGAATGAAAGCTCTTCTCCTCCGACAAGGGCCATATTACCGCTTTGATCCGACAGAAGCTTTTCACTGCGACTGCTAGACGAAACAACCTCTTCAATTATCGCCTCATCGGCATAGGCCACATTGCCAGAAAAGGCTGTCATTACTAATAAGCTTGCATAATATGTGATATTTTTATTCACGCCATAGTCCCAATTTTGTTTTTTAATATTCGCGAGGCATTCTATATAGCCTTTTGCATTTTTTCAATGCATAAAACCTAGTTCTTTAACCATAAAAATCCAATTTTTATATTGAATATCATAGCGCAACAATATATTCGTATATTCATATAATATCTCTATATGGAAACAATAATATGCTTATCTGGGAAGGTATTGAAGAATTTGTCAGGGTGGTGGAAAAAGGCTCCTTTTCCAAAGCTGCGCAGGCTATGGGAATGTCCAAATCCCACATGTCCAAACATGTAAAAAAACTTGAAAACCGCCTTGGTGTTACCCTGATCCACCGGACCACCCGCCAGCTTAACCTGACCAATCAGGGACAGGAGTTTTTCCTGAAATGTCAAAGCATAATGCATGAGCTGGAAGAAACCCGTGCCCGGCTCGTCAATGAAACCACAGACCCCAGAGGCCATATACGTCTTACCGTTGCCGGGGCATTCGGTGAAGATTTCCTCAGCCCCGTTATCGCAGAATTCATGCAGGACTACCCGGATATTACCGTGGACATCACCTTCACCAACCGCCGGGTGGACCTTCTCGAAGAACAATTTGATCTTGCCATCCGGTCCGGGATCGAAGATAAAAACAGCACACAGGGCGAAAAACTTTTTTCCCATCCCCTAATCACCGCGGCAAGCCCTGCTTATCTGGAGAAACGGGGAACGCTAAAAAATATCAGCGACCTTAAATCCCACAATTGTCTTTGCGGCACATTGCCCCGCTGGTGTTTCCAGATAAACGGTCATATACGGGAAATGACCGTCACCGGAAGTTGGCATTCCAACAATGGCCGCGCCCTTGTCCATGCGGCGAAGGCTGGCCTTGGCATTATTCAGGTGCCTGATTTTTATGTCACGGAAGCCCTGTCCAAGGGGATACTCACAGAAATACTCCCCGCCTTTCGGGTTGAAAATAATTGTTTCTGGGCCATTTACCCCAAAAGCCACCATGTGCCGCGAAAAAGTCAAATGCTGGTGGAATATATAAAAAACGGATTAAATCAGTTATCCTAATAATCTTCATTATATTTGAGACTTAATCTGCTTGATATGTGACGTTTACCCTACTTGCCAGACGCCGTGCAGCAAGTGTTTTCATAATCACAAGGCCACCGGATCAGGCATTTTTTCGCCAGAAAATTTGGATCGAACCTTATTCATAAAAGCCGCCGGATCCTGCTCGATTTTTTTAATTTCATCAAGGGGCGCCACCGTATCAGCATCATATTTTGCACTCCACAACACCATGGAGATGATAACCGGAAGCAAATCCAGTCCCTTTTCGGTCGGGCTGTATATAAACCGCTTTTTATCCTGCTCATCCCTAACCTTCAATAGAATGCCGTTGCCTTCGAGCATGGCAAGGCGGTTCGCCAGTATATTCGTTGATATACCCTCAAGCGACTGGGTAAATTCATGATAATATTTCTTATCAAATAAAATAATATCCCTCAGCATCAACAAACTCCACTTATCACCAATCAGGTCAAGAGCATATGTTACCGGGCAATGTGAACGATTTTTACTTTCCATAAATCATCTTACTTTTTTTACTTGCATTATACAAGCGAACTGATATTCTATGTTTACTTGCAAAACACAAGCAACCTCAAGGAGAAAAAAATGTACCGTTTATATGGTTTTGGCACGCAAAATACATTCAAAGCACTCTATGTACTTGAAGAATTGGGCATAGATTACGACTTTCAATTTGTAGATTTATTTAAAGGCGAACAAAAACAGGAAGACTTTCTGAAATTAACCCCGATGGGTAAAGTTCCCCTTCTTCAACTGGATGATGACTGTATTTTTGAATCCGGGGCAATATGCCGATATGCAGCAAATCAGGCGCGGTCGCCGCTTTATCCGGAAGATGCTCTACAGCGGGCAAAGGCCGATCAATGGATGGATTTCTTCAGCATCCACCTCGGCAAATGGTTATCGACTTTATTTTTTGAGAATGTGATCAAAGAAAAGGCCGGTATGGGGAAAGCGAATCCCGAAACATGTGAAGAAGCCCGTAATTTAGTCCTTCAGCAGATGGCGATCGTGGACGATCATCTGGCAAACAATCCATATTTTTCCGGGGAATCCTTGTCCATCGCGGACCTGTTTGCCTTTGCCTATATCGAACAGGTCGAAACATTTGACTTCTCATGGAATGATTTCCCCCATGTCAAAGTCTGGTTTGACAAGCTTGATAACCGGGACAGCATCAAACGCGCCCGTCAAAAATTTGAATGATGAGTAAAAAATACATATATGCCATAATTGGGTATTTTGTGGCCACCATGGCCACAGCCTACCCGTGGCATATGCTATTGTTTCATGATAAATATATGGCTATGGGGGCCTTCACCAGAGGCGCCCCCATCATGGCTTTCGGGATGACGGCTGTCTTTCTTCAGGCCATTGTTTTTTCTTACTTTTACCCACTTTATTATCGACATAAGGGCGGTGGACATCCCATTCGGCGAGGCATTGAATTTGGCTTGTTCATGGGGCTAACGGTATATTCAGTCATGGTCTTTGCTACGCCAGCCAAATTTAATATAGACCCTGTTCAGGATTTTATATTATATGGAACCGCCTTTCAAATCATTCAGTTCCTGTCGGTCGGGACAATTATCGGGCTGATATACGGAAGAAATCCCTGAGGGACTTTTCAAACCTGATGGCACAATACAGAAATGCTTCCGACAGATCACGCCAATATCCCGGATAGTCCCTAAGGCTCACCTCAAAGAGCATCCTGCAAGATCATATCCGCCCCTTTTTCCGCAATCATAATCACCGGGGAATTGGTATTGCCCGATGTAATTCTGGGCATGATGGACGCATCAATCACCCGAAGTCCCTCTATCCCCCGAACCTTTAGAGTGGCATCAACGACCGCGTCCTCCCCCGCTCCCATTTTACAGGTTCCCACCGGGTGAAAAATTGTCGTGGCGATATTACCCGCCTCCCGGGCGAGGTCCGCCATTGTTTCAAATTGAACCCCCGGCAGATATTCTTCGGGGCTATAGGGTTCAAAGGCCGGGGCCGCCATGATTTTCCGGGTGACATTAATGGCTATGCCAGCAATTCTGCAATCTTCCTCAACGGACAGATAATTTGGTCTGATGGACGGCGGAACATTTATATCTGAATCTTGAAGATGAACCGTTCCCCGGCTTTGCGGCCTTAAATTACAGACCGACACCGTAATGGCCGGAAAGGGATGCAGAGGGTCGCCCAGCTTATCTGTGCTTAAAGGTTGAATATGATATTGCAGATTAGGGGTCGCCTGCCCCGCGTCACTTTTCACAAAAGCGCCCAACTGGCTCGGCGCCATGGACAGTGGCCCGGTTCGAAACAACAGATAT
>JAESPY010000236.1 GCA_016765435.1 Emcibacter sp. | reverse complement strand
TAAGGAAATCAAGGGCGTGCTCACCAACCGCGACGGGTCCAAGGAAATTCTCGACTGGCAGTCACTTTATGTGATGCGCAAAGTGGGGGGAGAATGGAAAATAGCCTCCTTCGTCGGATACCTGCCATCCGTTATGGGGGGCAATGAAAAAGCCATACATGTGCCTGATGCTGTTCAGCATGTAACAGCCGGGCCTTATTCCCCCGTATTAAGCGTTACAGCGGGAGAAATCGTGGTTATTTCCGGTCAGGCCAGCATTAATATGGCCGGTGACGTCGTCGGCGATACGATCGAAGAACAGTCCCGCTACACACTGGAAAATTGCCTGACACAACTCGGCAATGCCAATTGTGATTTTTCCGATGTCTTTAAGGTCAATGTGTATCTGACCGACCTTGCCGACTGGGATAAATTTAACGCGATTTACACAGACTATATGAACGAGCCCTACCCGGCCCGTGCCGCCATTCAGGCTGGGCTTCTACCGGGTTTACAAGTTGAAATTGAAATGTGGGCAGCAAAAAAATGAAATGGGAAAACCTAACCAGTCCCAAACTGGATAAAATGGACCGGAAAATACCTGTTGTACTGAACATCGGCGCTATTGAACAGCACGGCGCACATCTGCCCGTGGTGACTGATGCCCTGATCGGTCGCTATTTCACCGGGCGGTTGGAAGAAGAATTGCCCCTGCTGGTCCTCCCCCAAGTCGCGGTCTGCTGTTCTGAACATCATATGAGTTTCACCGGAACGCTGACCGTGCGCCACGAAACTTTTCTGAGTTATGTTTGTGACATTCTGGAATCCGTTATCGCCCACGGCTTTACCAACATCGTGCTCTTTAACAGTCACGGCGGCAACCTCGCCATTGGGCAGGTTATTATGGAAAAGCTCGGCCACCGTCATCCTGATGTGGAATTCTTCATGATCACATGGTGGAAAGTTGCCATTGAACGGCTAAAAAAAGTTCAGGAAAGTGATTTCGGCGGCGTCGGACATGCCGGGGAATTTGAAACATCCATGTTGATGCATATCGCGCCGGAGCTGATTGAAATGTCAGAAGCAAAAGACACTCCCCTACAAAGCACCCATAGCTGGGCCGATGCGGATTTGCTTAACGGCGGCAAGGCAAGCCATCAGCGTTCCATGGCGGACCTGACCAATAAAACGGGCGTGTTCGGCGCCCCGAGTTACGCCAGCCCGGAAAAAGGCAAGCTGATCGTCGATATCGTGACCGATGAGCTTACCCAAATATTGAAAGATATCCGTTAGATCACTCTGGGGTTAAATGTGACACGGCAGATAAGGCGACGTGTACTTTAGGACATGAAGGAAATCTAACGCTGTCCACGGTTAAACCCAGAATGATCTAATCACCAATCGGCTGCTGAGGGACAATACCGTGCAGGCCTGCAAGGCTGGCTCTAACCCGGTCCAGCGATTTTTTGGCGGGTTCGCCAAGGCAATTCGCCACCTGATACGCCAGACAATCCAGCATAAAGAGCTGCGCAAAACGCATGGGATTAGGCTGTCCCGTCATCACCCCGAACTGGGACAATTTGACATCAAGGCAGATATCCACATGATCCGCGAGCAGACTACCTGCTGCCGTCACCGCAATCAGCCGCGCGCCGTAATGCTTCGCCAATTCCGCACTGTCAATCAATGAACGCGGCCGCCCGGTTGACGAAATAAACAAGACCGTGTCTTCCGGGCCAAGGGTCGACGCCGACATACGTTGAAGATAACTGTCCGTATAGGCCGTACAGGCAAGATTAAGGCGAAAAAAACGGTTATGAGCCTCCATCGCCATAATAGCTGAACTGCCGCCGATGCCAAAAATAAACACCCGTTTTGACGTGGCGATCATGTCAGCGGCTTTTTCAAGATCATCATGGTTGATGCTGCGCGCTGCATGTTTCATAACATCCACCGCCGAATTGCATATCTGATCAATGAAACCCGTGCCTGCCTCAGAAATATCCCCCGTATCCCGCAAGGCTTGAGCAACCGCAAGATGGCGGGCGAGCACGATTTTTAGATCCTTGAAGCCTTTACACCCCACATTGCGGCCAAAACGCACGATCGTTGGTTCGCTAACCCCCACGGCCACGGCCACTTCTTTTACGCTGGCAAGAACAAATTTATCCGGTGCCGACAGCAAAAATTCAGCCACCTTCTTTTCCGACTTGCTGAAATCTTCATACATCGTGCGGATTGTGAACAGCAGATCATCTGACGCCATCTATATTTTCCTGCATCCGGGGTTTCTCATTATATTACATTTTTATGGTTCTACCTGTAATACTATAGAAAAATTCTGGATTTAACAGAAAATATAATTTGAAAATTTTCAAGCTTAACAGCTGGTCTTGGCTGAGGGCGCAGGTTTTTTATTGGACCTCAAGCATGGGTGCTCTCGCTGAGGATGGCTCCAACGGCCGTTATTATATTTGAACGGCCTTATACGGGGCCCAGATGCCCCGATAAGGATCAAAATTGATTATCGCAGCCAGTTATCTTCAACCCACTTGGCCGACTGCTTGTAGGCGGCATCAAGATCAGCAACAGCGGACTCGTCACCGCCGATATCCATGCCGATATGGCCCTTGAAATCTATGTGATGGAGGGTTTCCATGAAAATATCCCATCTGATCTTGCCTTCGCCAATCGCCAGATGTTCAACCCGGCCCCCGCGATTATCTGAAATATGGATATAATCGATATGATCCTTCAAGCGCCTTAGGGAAAGAGCCAAATTATCCTGCATAACAAATTGGTTGGCCGTATCCAGATTAAAACGCAGATTATCCCGCCCGACCGCATCATGGAAATAAAGAAATGCGTCGGTCGTCGAAGAAAGCAATCCCTGCGCCGGGTGCATCTGATACGTCAGGCCGTATTTGGCGGCAATATCACAAGCGGTACGGTAAGTATCCGTCAGGATATCCCAGAATTTATCCCAAGATATATCTTTGGGCAGAAAGGCCGATGCCAACACCTCTTCCCCGTAATGACGCACAACGGGAATGTCAGCCGGAAACTGATAGGGCGGCAGCGGTGCATTATCAAGAATGCCGCGCGATCCAAACAATTGGGCAATTTCACAGCCTTTTTCAAACAGCGCCAACTGTTCGTTTCGCTCCGCCTCAACCATAGAAGACAGCCCCGGTAGAACGGCACAAAAATAGGGCACATCAAGATCCAACGCTTTGATCTTTGCAGAAATTTTATGGCGGTTATCATATACTTTTAGAAGATGTTCTTCGCGGATACCTTCCAGCTCAACGGATTTAAATCCAAGGGCTTTCATTTCGTCCAGATGGTCTTCCGTAAATTCCACGTCCGGCGGATAGCCGTAGCGGGTGATAATATATAAAAAAGCACAAACAATTTTTGCGTCAAACATTGTTAAATCCTAAATGATTGCCATGATGCCCATAATTCCGACAATGGCCATAAAAACAGTGAACAGGGTAATTCCGGCCAATAGGATATTAGTCCCCGGTTTGGCTTTATACTCTCCCATAATATCCCGCCGATTTTGCAGAATTGTCATCAGAACCAAGATCAGCGGCGTGATGAACAAAGCAAAAATTTGGGTAACAATCATCACCATAACCGGCCGGCCGCCAAAGATCGGTACAACCAACCCAAGGGTCGCATAAAAAACAATGATGGCCTTGCTTCTGCGGGAACTTAAATCCAGCGGCTTATTTTCATAATCGGCCAACAACAACGGCACCAGCATATAATGGGGGAACAAGGAAGACAGCCCGGCACAGACAATACCCGCCACAAAAACCGAAATGGCAAAGCGCCCGGCCAATGGCTCCAACAGCTTGATCATATCGATGGCATTTTCAATATGCAGTCCCTGTGGATGCAAAGTGCCCGCCGCCGCCGCCATGATCGATATGCTCAGGAAAAACATCAGGAAAGACGAAACAAACGCATCCCTCTTTTCCAGCTTCATATCGGCGATACCCCACTTTTTTTCCTTAACCGTAATGGAGCGCGTGACATAAAGAACGCCACCCATGGTCGTGCCGATCCTGCCCGCCACAATAAGCCCCGCATTGGCATCGGCCGGAATACTTGGGATAAGCCCCTTAATCACCATTGTGGCATCCGGCACCACCATCAGGGCGGTCAACAAAAAGCAAAAGCCCATAAGTGCCACGAAGAGCGCCAGTAATTTTTCAATGAAACCGTATTTGCCGTTAAAAAGCAGAAAGATCAGCAAACCACCAAAAAACAACGCCAGAAGGACCGTGTTAAACCCCTCACCCGATGCCGTTAAAGGCCGGGACCATTCCTTGACCACATCAGTGATAATCGCCATGACCCCGATGCTCGAGACCATTTCGGTCAGGATCAGGACAATCAGGACAAAACCGGAAATGCGTTTGCCAAAATACGTCTTGAAACTCTGCAGGGAACTTTCGCCCGTCACAATCGTATATTGGCCAAAAAAGACAATCAGCACATAAGTAAAAATGCATGACAGCAGCACCGCCCAGGAAAGAACCATCCCGTGGGACGCCCCCGCCGACGCCATCGTCGTGATACTCCCCGTCCCGATATTATAACCGACCAAAAATAACCCCGGCCCAATGGTCGACATAAACAAGCCAAATTTTTTCCAGATACTCATGACAATTCTCTCCAAATTTATCTTCGGGCCAGTAATGTGCGAATAACGCCCCTTATTTCCGCAAGTCCCTTCAACCGCCCAATGGCCGAATAGCCCGGATTAACTGTTTTATTCAGGTCATCCAGCATTCTGTGTCCATGATCCGGTCTGACCGGAATATCGTCGCCCCCTCGGCGGGCTTCTTCCACAAGCAGGTTTTCAATGACGGTGATAATATCCACGTCACTGTCAAGATGGGATGCTTCGTAGAAAGACCATGGATTGTCATGATCCTTTTTCACACCGCGCAAATGGGCAAAATAAATTCGTGCGGCAAATTGTTTTGCCATTTGGGGCAAGTCATTATCCGGGTGGCTACCGTACGTCCCCACACATAAAGTGATGCCATTGGCCGGACTGGGAAGCCTTTCAAACAGTTTTTCAAGGTCATCAGGCGTGCATATCACCCGCGGCAAACCAAGTAATTCGCGCGGCGGGTCATCGGGGTGAATAGCTAGCTTAATCCCTAACCTTTCCGCTTCCGGCAACACAGCCTCAAGAAAGCGACAAAGATTTTCCCAGAGAATTTCCCTGTCGATGCCGTCATATTGCGCCAATGCTTTGCGGAATTCTTCAATATCATAAGAATCCGTCATCCGACCCGGCAGGCCAGCGGTGATATTGCGGGAAAGAAGTTCTTTTTCCTCTTCCGACAAATCTTTGAACGCCTCTGCCGCTGCTGTTCGTTCCGCGTCCGTATAATCACCTTCTGCCCCCGTCCGCTTCAGGATGAACAAATCAAAAGCCGAAAAAAGCGTAAAATCAAAACGGAGGGCACTGGCCCCTGTCGGCAGCCGGAAATCCAGATCCGTCCGGGTCCAGTCAATCACTGGCATAAAATTATAACAAATGGTTTTAACGTCGCATGCCGCAAGATTCTTCATGGTTTCAATGGAGGCGGATATATATTTTTCGCATCCGTCAACAGCGCGCTTGATGTCCTCATGAACCGGCACACTTTCCACCACAGACCAGCATAGCGGAGAGCGACCACCGGATACATCTTCG
>JAESPY010000235.1 GCA_016765435.1 Emcibacter sp. | reverse complement strand
ACTGTGAAATGGGACAAAAGGCCTGTCGGAGAGTTTTTTTAATCTCGAGAGGAATGGCCTCTACTCTTGCGCAATTGCTGATATTTTCCAGAACATCATAGAGCGACCGTTTTAGCTTATCCAACTTCCGGGCATCTCCCGGATGATGGGAATAATGGGTATTCAGGCCTTTTATGACAAACAGCAGACGCCGCCGTTGATATTTTATATCAAATTTGGTCAGGAAATAACCCCAGGAAGGCAGGGGCTCGGCGGAACCCTTGTTTTGTATAAATCCTTTAACCCAATTGATGAGCTTGGATTGGTTATTTTTTTCCAGCTTTTCAGCATAGGTGGAAAAATCAAATTTATCGCGAAACGCCATATGATGTAAAACCGTGAATAACCGCCGCCGTTCGGTGCTGCCCGTGTTCAGGCCGCAAATATCTCCGATGAGCTTGGTCATATTGGCGACCGTATTGCGCACCTTCAGCCGGGCATAGCCCCCGTAAGAAAATCCGGCGCCGGTTACTGACTTTATGTTGGCAATAATCCTTAAATAGGTGATGTCCCCGGCATTATTGATAGAATCCAGCGTCTTGCCAGAAATTTCCGTCACCAGTTCCTCAATTTCCGGTCTGGCATGATCGATAACATTTTTAATGGTTCTGATCTGTTGGTTATAAACTTGAATATTGGTTAAATCGTCATGCATAGGCTCATTCATGGGAATGTCGGACATGGCCCCTTTGATGGTATTGAGCATGGACGGCGGCGCGCCCGTTGGCGAAATATGCGGTTTTTCCGGGTTGGGATCAATATAGATGATTCGCCGATCCACTTCCCGGAAAGCGGGTCGCCCTTGAATGGCATTTATCGCCTGATCAAAGGGTTTGTTATTCAAAATACTGCCGTCCAGAAAGGAGGTCATCATGGGGTCAAGACCCGCTTTGTCATATTCCGAGAAATTTTTCTTTAAAAAGTCGTCTTTTTTAACCCAGCGTTTGTCCATATCCTTCATAAAACTGTCGACTTCCCGAAGTTGTGCCGGGGGAAAGGCACCGGGATAACTGGAAGTGGCGCGGGCGGCAAAACTTAACGCCGGGATGTCTAAATCTTCAAAATCGGAATTAACGTTGTGGGGGCGTTCATTATCATCCGAATTATCTGCTCCGGCACCATTTTTCTTATTCAGATAGGAAAAATGAAAATTATGCCGATGTTCGCGCTCATGAATGACCGGGGGATCGTTCAGAGGCACCACACGACGAAATCCGTAATAATCGGTGACCGTGATATATAGGTCCAGCCGATGACCGTAAGGCATCAGCGAATGTCCGGCGGTGTTACCCATTTCATAAAGCCCTTTATACATCAGGCCCAGAAAATGCTTACCGTCAAAGGGGGGCTTTAATTTCCAGATATTCATCAGCGCAGGCAGTTTCTTCTGCACCCTGTCGGCCAGAGCCGTATCGCCGAGATATTTCTTGCTCAGATAATTTATCAAGGGCTTGGACAGCACTTTATCAAAGGCACCAGCGGGTTTTTTATCGCCGACAAGCTTGCTGACATCGGCTTCTTCCAACCAATGATGACGCAGATGATCCATGCTCAGGTCATGGGCCAGCGCGCGACCCAGAAAAATACTGTTCATACCACCCGCAGAAGCCCCGGCGATCACATCAACAATCACCCGCAGGTCAAGTTCCGGTGACAGGGCTTTAAGGATATCAAAATAAACCAGTTCCGTATCTGGTTTGTCTCTAAGGTTTTTATTGGGGTAGATATATTTTTTCCGGCTTTCCGCACCGATGTCCGGATTACTGTGAAAGGCTTTGGATGCGCGGACCAGTTTCAGAATTTCCTTGGAAGAGCCATGGATATAAATGGCCAATGATACACCGCCAAAACAAACCAGTGCCAATCGCAGTTCTTTTTCCTGCATTTATGAAGTCCCCGTATTTTCTAATGTGCTGATTCTGTCTGATGGAATAACTACTTTGAAAACCTTGCCTGTGTCATTTTTTAGCTCCGACCAGCTCTCGATGTCGAAGTCTATAATGCCAAGACAACAGGTGGGATATTTCAAGGTGCGGTGGTCCTGTGGCGGCCTATAGGCAAGCTGTTGAAATAATTGGCTAATGCCCGGATTATGACAGAGGATCATGGGGGCCGTGATGTCTGGGTCCAAGTCCCGAAGTTGCCGCAAAATATGGTCGGCGGTGGCCAGATAAAGATCGCTACGAAAATAAACGGGTGGTAGTTTATCCGCGCCTTCTTGAAGCCGGTCATAGGTTTCCATGGTCCGTTTTGCCGATGAACAGAGAACGTGATCCGGCAGGAGATTTCTTTCGCTCAAATATTGGCCCAACCAAAAGGCATCCCGCTTGCCCCGATGGTTTAGCGGACGGGTTTGATCGGACGGTCCATAGCCCGCCTTGGCATGTCTGAGCAGAAATAATCGTTTCATAGGGCAGGCCTGTTGAGCGGGCGGTTTGTATCTTTAAAAGTCAGAGGCAATGCCATTATTCTCCCAATCGCCATAACGGGTCGGTTCCGGGCCTTTCCGTCCGCCAAATTCTTTTGCCTGTTTGGGCTTGTCCCCGGTTTTTTGGTCATGGTCTGCCTTGGGGGATGCGGGTTTTCTTTCTTCATTCATGGGACATTCTCTTGCTAATCTGTTTTATTAATTCCATATATAACACTAAATTTAGGATGTGGGTAAAGAAGCCGCATTCATGTTACATTTTTTAGGGATGATGCGAATATGGCAAATGACCTCATAGGCCGATGGGCAGCAATGGCTTTTCTGGAAAAAATACTGGATGATCACTTGCCGCTGGATCAGGCATTCGACCAAACTTGTCGCCAGTTCGGGGATAAGCTATCGGTGCAGGACCGGGGCTTTGTGCGCCATCTGGGGACGACCTGTTTGCGTCATTTGGGCCAACTGGATGCTATGATAAATCATTGCACAAGCAGAACGTTGTCGGGAAAACAGAAAACCGTACGTAATATTTTGCGGCTTGGTATTACCCAATTGCTCTATATGGCGGTTCCGGCCCATGCGGCGGTGAATTCTGCTGTAAAAATGACCGATAAACAACAAGATACCACTGATCGCCACAGTAAAGGCATGGTCAATGCCATTTTGCGGCGTATTGATCGGGAGCAGGAGAAATTCTCCACCAAATTCTCGCCAAATCTGAATATCCCCAAATGGCTGAAAGAAAATTGGAAAAGCCATTTCGGGGCGGACAATGTGGATAAAATTGCCGTTGCTTTGCTCGCGGAACCCCCCTTGGACATTAGCCTGAAACCGGAATGTGACGGGGCGGAATGGGCGACAAAACTTGGCGGAGAATTACTGGCCAATGGCTCAATACGTCTTGAGAAAACCGGTATTGTGAAAAATCTTCCCGCCTATGACGAAGGCCTGTGGTGGGTGCAGGATGTGGCCGCGACTCTTCCGGTTCACCTTTTGGGGGCTAAGGATGGTGATCTGGTGCTGGATTTATGTGCGGCCCCCGGTGGTAAAACGGCGCAGCTTGCGGCGCGGGGCTGTCAGGTAACAGCCGTGGACCAATCGGTTCGAAGATTGCGCCGTTTGCAAGAGAATATGGACCGTCTCAAACTGTCCTGCGATGTCGTGACGTCAGATGTGGCGGCCTTTAAATCGGACAAGGATTTTCCTTATATTCTCCTGGATTCGCCCTGTTCGTCAACGGGAGCCCTGCGGCGTCACCCGGATGTGAGCCGGGCCCGT
>JAESPY010000234.1 GCA_016765435.1 Emcibacter sp. | reverse complement strand
ATATGGGCCGTCGCGGGCTTGCCATCCCGTCCGGCCCGGCCAATTTCCTGATAATAGGCTTCCGGCGATGACGGCAGATCGGTGTGAAAAACGAACCGGATATCCGCTTTATCAATACCCATGCCAAAAGCAATGGTCGCCACCATAATCAAATCCGGTTCCGCCATGAAACGATTGAGATTTTCCTCCCGCAAACGAGAAGGCATACCTGCATGATAGGTCAGGGCGTTATAGCCTTTCTCCACCAATGCTTTTGCCGCTTCCTCTGTTTTCTTGCGGGACAGGCAATAGACAATGCCGTTTTCTTTGCCCCGCGGTTTCAGGAAACGCAGCAATTGTTGTTTCCAGCCGTTTTTAATTTCCACATTCAAACTGATATTGGGACGGTCAAAACCGGTGAGGTAGGTTTTGACGTCATTGGAAAAAATCTTTTCACGTATCTGATCTCTGGTGGCTTGGTCTGCCGTGGCGGTAAGCGCCATGATCGGGGTATGGGGGAAAAGAGTATGCAGTCTGGACAGCATCTCATATTCCGGGCGAAAGGCCGCGCCCCACTGGGAAATACAATGGGCTTCATCAATGGCAAAAGCATTGACGTTCAAACCCTGTACCGTTTCCAACATACGCTCCGTCATCAATTTTTCCGGTGACAGATACAACAATTTCAATGTCCCGGCGCGCATCCTTTGCCAGATGTCATAATTTTCTTCTGATGAGTTGCTCGAATTGATTGACGCCGCCTCAACGCCAAATAATTTAAGGGCTTCCACCTGATTCTGCATCAGGGAAATTAACGGAGAAATTACAATCGTCAGCCCGTCTCGCAACAGGGCAGGCAATTGAAAACACAGTGATTTCCCGGCCCCCGTGGGCATCACGGCCAGAATATTCCTGCCCGCCATAAAGTCATCAATGATATCAGATTGTTTACCGCGAAATTCGGCAAAGCCAAAAACATCCTTTAAGGTTGTTTTTGCAGAATATTGTTGCGCCATTGGCCCTCACTTACCTTTTATATGGCGGCGACTATACAACATATAATGATGAGGGGCAGTGCTAATTTCCGGGTTTTCATTAAAAATATTTTTACTCTCTGGGCCAGACACGGGGGAATAATTCACCGGAAAAAGCCTCGCCGTCTTTAAGCGTTATAGCTGGTATTGTCGCCATGACTTTTTCATTTTCCAGAAAAGTTCCCGGACGGCAGTCAAATGTCACATCATCGCCCAGATAGCGCAGAGCAAGCCCCCGGCGGCGGCCTGTGGTAGATTTATTGCCGGACGCATAATGCAGCGTCAGAGGGTGATGTATCAAAACATCTCCCGGTTCCATTTCCCAGCTTAATATTTCATGGCTGTCCCGTTCTGCTTCAATATCCGGCAGCGGTTCAAGGCCTCCCTTGGCATATATATCGGCAAAACCGGACTTGTCGCCAAAAACATGCGGCGCATAAAGCTTGCCCCATTTATGGGAGCCTTTGACATAAACCACAACGCCGCTTTCCTCATTGGCCGGATCAAACGGCACCCATATGGATATGACCTGATTGCCGCGCACCGGCCAATAGGATAAATCCTGATGCCAAGGGGTTGGCTCCGCCGTATTTGGTTCTTTCACCAGCAATTGATCGTAAAAGAAATTCAGGCAGGTGGCGTCCATGACCTGTGCCGCAATTTCCGGCATGGGCGAATCCTTCATAAAGGCTTTAAAATCCGGGTCCCGCCGCCAGATGAAAAAGTCGCCATAATAACGGCCCTTCTTGCCCTCTGGCGTATATTCCAATGAGGCACTGCCCGGATTATTCAGGATACGTTCGACCGCGTCCCGCATGACCTCAATCCATTCCATGGGCAAAACCCCGCGCAACACATGGGCGCCGTTTTCCTCATAAGCAACGATTTCTTCGGCGGTGATCTGGCGGCAAAGTTGGTCTGCTAATGACTTATACATATCTGCGGTCTCCTTAATCCTTGAATAAAGGAATATTTAACCCCTTAAATGATCCGCCGTCTATCATCCGATCAGATGACAAAATAGGTCGAAAACCTATTTCTGACCCGATACCCGACCAGACTGGGCAAGACACAAGGCAAATAACTCATTCAGGCTAGAGATATTCAACTTGGCATAGGCCCGGCGCAGGAAAGTGGCGATGGTGGGCTGTTTCAGCCCCAGGTCCAGCGACACGGCTTCGCGGGTCAATCCCTGCATGACACGGGCGCAGACCTGTATCTCCCGCTTGCTGAGCATATCGCCAAGGCCGGATACAAGGCTTTCCAGTCGATCAATAGAAGGAATGGTTTCCGCGTCCCAGTCAAGGACGGGAGAGAAAGACAGATGCCGTTTGACGAAAGCGGCGATCACCCCGGCATCCCGTTGCAAACGGTCCACATCTTTTTCGCTGAAATAGTCATTTCCCACATTGCGGTAAAAATTAAGAATGAACCATTTGCGCTTTTCATGGTCTATCAACGACAGGCGATCCAGCAACCCGTTATCTTCATAAATATTCTTCCGATAGGATGCGTTACTGATGTCACAGGCATGTAATTGCTGCAACAGGGGAATATTTTTATCCCTATGGCCTGTGCCGACCCATTTCAGATTGGGATCATGCTGATAATAAAAAGAGGTTTCATACATTTGGCCCAACTTTGATGTGATCGTGCCTTCTCCCCGGCTGGTACCGCCAATGAAATGGGGAACGAAATCGGGGTCAAAAACAAACAAAGTCACATGGTCGGCATATAATAAATCGGCGGCCATACGGGTGAGGCACGGCAGGAAATCATCCCCCCCAAGGGACATCACCATTTTGGCCGTAACCTTCATCATGCCGTAACCTTCATCATCCGGTAACCTTACGAGTCAATGCCCGTCCAATAAAGCGCATTTTGGTGGCAAAATCAAACCGATCCAGATTGGCCTTCATAGCCCCTTTGGTGAAGCGGGTTTTCTTGGTATAATCAATATTCACATCCACAACAACCGGCTGGCCTTTTTCGGCAAAGCTCAACGCCTGTTGCATCCCCACCGCCACATCATCATTGCTAGACATCCTGACATAGGCCGCCCCAACGGACTCGGCAAAGGGCGCATATTTCAGGCGCGGCAGACTGGTACAGACTTCCCGGTTATAAGGCACCTTCTGGGCTTGAGCGATCTGGCTTAATGCGCCATCAGAAAAGACAAAATAAATCACCCCGAGCCCTTCCGTTGTGGCGGTCAATATCTCCATAGCGGTCATCAGGAATGCGCCGTCGCCAACAATACCCACCACTTGACGTGATCGGTTTTCCAGTTTGGCGGCAATCACTGCGGGTACGCAATAGCCCATACAATTAAAGTCTGTCGGAGATATAAAATGCCGTTGCCCCCGAATCGGCATTAATTCTGCCGTGAGAAACGTATGATTGCCATCATCGGCCGCGATAATCGCATCATCGGACAGCACGTCATCCAAGGCCTCAAAGAAGACAACAGGGTTGACCTTTCCCCCGGAATTATGATCCCGCCATTCCGACAGATACGCGCTTTTCTTATCGGCTATCAAGGCCGCTATACCATTGACATCCCCCCGTACTTCTGACCGGGACAGAATATCCGCTAAAGCCGCCATCGCCGGGGCT
>JAESPY010000233.1 GCA_016765435.1 Emcibacter sp. | reverse complement strand
GGCATCGGGATCAATCCTTTTTCCGTCAGATAGCCATATTCACCCATGGCATTGTCGCTGGAAAATTCTTTCAGATATTCTCTGATGCCCGGTGTTTTATCCACATGAGCTTTCTTCACATAGAAATATAATGAACGGGATACCGGATAGCTGCCATTTGAAATATTTTCAAAGGTTGGTGCTTTTCCTTCAACCAGGCTTCCCTGAATGACGTCGCTGTTTTGATCCAGAAAGCTATATCCGAAGATACCGAAAGCGCTTGGGTTGGCGTTAAGTTTACCAACGATCAGATTGTCATTCTCTCCGGCTTCAATATAGGCACCGTCTTCACGGATTGTGTGACAAATGGCTTTATAATGCTTTTTGTTTTTCTTTTTCATGGCTTTGATTTCTGGGTATGTTTTACATCCGCCTTCCATGGCAAGTTCCACAAAAGCATCACGTGTGCCGGATGTGGGGGGAGGGCCAAGCACTTCAATTTTCCGGTGTGGCAGGGCAGGATTTACCTGATCCCAGAATTTGTGCGGGTTGGCAACCATTTTCCCATTCACGGGAACTTCTGCGGCAAGCGCTGTCCACATATCGCGTAGGGTCAGCTCCATTTTGGCAGATTTCTTGGAATTAGCAAAAACAATGCCGTCAAACCCAACTTTTACTTCGATGATTTCGGTGACACCATTTTTGGCGCAAAGGGCGATTTCGGAAGACTTGATACCGCGAGATGCGTTGGTAATATCAGGATATCTTTCGCCAACACCTTCACAGAAAAGTTTTAATCCGCCGCCGGACCCGGTGCTTTCGACAACAGGCGTTTTGAATTTGGTTGTTTTGCCAAATTCTTCTGCGACAGCCGTTGCAAAAGGATAAACTGTTGATGATCCTACGATACGGATCTGGTCACGGGCAATGGCAGGTGCCGCAATGGCTACCGTTAATGCAGCCGCCCCCAGCAATATTGATATTTTTTTGGTAATCACGTTTTCTCTCCAAATTAGATATGTAGGTCATTCACTACGGGTTGGATGTTAAAAATTGACAATTACCTATTTGCGGCAGTTTTGTTAAACTATTATGACAGTGGGGGCGGAGAAGTGCCGATAGGTAGAGAAAGTGTCACTTTTGTTGTGGAATTGAGTTCGCTTTTGAAAAAAATCCGGCCCTTATGGCGTTTAATAATGTGTTTTACGATGGCCAGACCAAGGCCTGTGCCTCCAAGACTGCGTGATCTTGCCGAATCGACCCGATAGAATCGCTCCATTAAACGGGGGAGATGTTCCGGGGCAATGCCGGGGCCTTCATTTGTTATTGTGACGGTTACATCTTTGGCGGCAATATGATCGGGCAGCATACTTGCTTCAAAGGTGACTTCTATGTCTGTATTCTCATCACCGTATTTAATGGCATTCTCAATCAGATTTTGAAACACCTGAGTAAGCTGGTCATGGTCCCCTGTAATGTTATTCATATTTTCAGAGGTGAAATGGATGGCCATATTCTTGCTCTCGGCCTGCGGCTCCAGAACGTCAATGACGCTTTTGATAAGATGAGACAGGTTAATTCTGTCCGAGGGGGGGATATGCTGGTCCCGTTCAATTCTGGACAGAGATAGCAGGTCTTCAATAAGCCTACTCATGCGGCTGGATTCATCATGCATGATCGAGAGGAAGCGGTCATGAGCTTGGTCGTCATTTCGCGCGGGGCCTTGCAGTGTTTCAATGAAACCAATGATTGAGGCCAGCGGAGTGCGCAGTTCATGGCTGGCGTTGGCAACAAAATCTGCGCGCATCTTGTCGGTCTGTTTCAGCGCGGATATGTCATAAAGGGCCAGAAAGATATATTGGCTTGAATCGGTGATTTGGCTATCGGCCAGGTCAAACAAATGAATTCGGGTCAGATAATGCTTGGGGTTGGGTTTGCCGAGTTCAAATTCACAACTGACCAGCTCTCCGGTTTCATGGGCGTGTTTCATGGCATCGTCAAGAATGGAATTTCTGATAAAAACGGAAATATTCTGTTTTAAAATCTGTTGCCCCAATAGGCTGTGGGCTGATTTGTTGGCCATGAGGATGCGGTCGGCAGAATCAAGAATTAAAATCGGATCAGATAATTTCTCCATAATATTCATCAAAAGGATTTGGTTTTTTTTTGTGGCTCTGTTGTCATGGATTTGTAATGTTGTTTCCCGGTCAAGCAGAGCAAGTTTACGCTGAAAATGCTGAACAGTCATAATAACAGGCAGGGCGGTCACTATAAAAAAGACGATAAGCTCAAGCGTGTTTATTGTATGCTGGACGTGCAGATAAATCATAAAAGTTACGGGGGGAGACAAGATGAAAATAAGATTCATCAATTCCTGAAAATTAAACTGTATTTTTTTATGGGGCATAATATCGCATTATTTTTTTGAGAAAATGATCCTAAAGGTAAAATATGTTTGCATAAAAGTCACTTGTGTAACAAAAAAATAATGTTTCTGGCATAAAATCTGAAAGTGACGAAAAATATGCAAGTGTAAAATAATTGTATCAGAATGGTGAAAACTGTCGGAATATTTTACAGTTTTAAAAGTACGTATTTTTTAAGTCATTGAAAAATAAGGAAATAGGTGAATGGCCTGAATATTGCATAAGTAATTTACAACGCGCCTCGCATCACAAAAAGATATGGTGTTTGATGAGGATGTCAGTTATATTGGAAATGTATTTTAAGATTTATTAGGCGGACAACGATCATGACGGAAATGAATAAAAACGACGCAAAGAAAGAAGACGCACGTATCCAGCGCCGGAAAATCCTGAAAGCAGGAGCTGTGATTGCCCCGCTTGCTGTGACGTTGCATGGCGGAGCTGCATTTGCTCATGTGAGTTCAGCAGGACGTTGCGTGCAGAATATGAAGGAAAACTTGATGATTCCTAAATTCAAGTATAAGAAGAATAAGAAAAAGTATGTGCAGATTGGTACAGAAAATTTTCATCCTTCTACTATGGCCAAGACGGGACGAAAATTTAATCACGTTAAAGAAGACCATTGGGATTACGTTCTTCGGGAAGAAATTGCTGGGCAGACATGTTTGCAGTCATTTGCGACTTCCGGTGAAAATAGATTCGATCTGTAATCTTATAATTCTTGACGGACTGGTGAGAGGGATTTAGGTTAAAGCTCTTGAATCTGTTGGGAAGTTGACACTTTGGTAATTTCAAAATATTCATTTGAATTGAATGACCTTATAGACACGGCTGTATTCCAGGTAGCGAATACAGCCTGTTTTTTATGGAAAAACATAGATGATGCCCATATCATTTATGATAATAGATCAGGGTATTCTCAGGCGCTTAATGAATTTGCCTGTGAAATTTTAGATATCATTGGGGAAAAACCTTCCAGTTTGTCTGATATTCTCACGGCGTTGCAGGTCATACTGGACCGCTCGATTGAGAATGAATTGCAGCAACAGGTCAGAGAGACCCTTATCATATTTGATCAAATGGGTTTGATAGAACCGATGAAGCCGGAATAAAGAGAATAAAAAACAAACCAATGTCACCGAATAGCACACTGATTACAGACCCGAATATAATTAACCGGCATTTGTCCGGGCAGGGATTGCTTGTTGGCATCGGACCAATCTGTAGTCGTATATCCATTAAGTTCCCTTCGATTCGGGAAGAATTCCTGCATATCTACAAAGGCTATCCTTTCTTTGAAGGCCCGGAAATTACGGATTTTTATCTAGATGTATATGCGCGGAATTTTTATCGCCGCTACATACGGCCTCAGGTTCTTGTGAATACATTGATGCAAGATGATTTTGTTCCGTTACCGGAATCCATGGGGCTATTATCCGTTGAAATGGGATTGAATTTGCAGGTGGCCTATGGCTGCAAAACCCACATCCTTTTTCATGCCGGGGTCGTGGAGCGGAATGGGGTTGGTGTGATCATTCCAGCCATTTCAGGCAGTGGTAAAAGCACATTGTCGGCGGGCCTGTCTTATGATGGCGCACGGTTTTTTTCTGATGAATTTGGAATGCTGGATGCAGAAACGGGTGAATTATACCCCTATCCCCGGCCAATATCGTTGAAAAATGAATCTATTGCCGTGATGAAAGAATGGGTGGGCAGCGATGAACCCTTCAGCCGGGAATATGAAGGAACGCCCAAGGGAACGATCTGTTATTTGCGTCCTCCTGCTTCAAGCCTTGAGAATATGTATAAGCCGGTAAAACCGCGTGTGGTTATTCATCCGGTATATGACCCTGATGCCAAGCCAGAGATAAAGATGTTGACCAAAACGATGGCCTTTTTCCGGCTGGTGCGGTCATCGGCAAATTACGGAGATATTGGGGAAACAGCGTTTCATGCTCTGGCGAAGATAGCGGATGAGTGTATTTCCTGTGAAATCACTTATTCTTCCCTTGAGGAAGCTATTGGGCTTGTCGATCAATTTATTGATGAGAATTTGCCATGATGCAGCAGAATCTCCTTTTACAGATATTGAAAACGCCGACCGTTATGCTGGG
>JAESPY010000232.1 GCA_016765435.1 Emcibacter sp. | reverse complement strand
ATTCCTGCGAAGGCAGGAATCCAGCCATTAGAAAAATGACTTCGAAGAAGACTTCTTTATTTCACTAGATTCCTGCCTGCGCAGGAATGACGGTCGGGGGGGAGGCGCTATAGGTAGGGGCGGTGGAGAAGGCGTTTAAAACTTATCCTCGTACACGCCCGCTTTATAATCCTTATAGGAAATAATTTCGCCATTACCCTGAAATTCCGGCAGGGACATTTTAACAAATAATGGGGCAATGTCATGGGGCGTGTCCAGCGTTTCCGGGTCTTCGCCGGGAACGGCGGCGGCGCGCATACTGGTGCGGATTGCGCCGGGATTGATTAAGTTGGCGCGGACATTGGTATTATTACCAACCTCGTTAGCATAGGTTTTGACCATGCAATTTATTGCAGCTTTAGTAATGGCATAGCCGCCCCAATAGGCCCGGCAGCTTTCCGCAACAGTTGAGGTGACAAAGATAGCGCGTCCGGCCTCAGCAGCGCGGAGTAGCAGATCAAAGGCACGGATTAAGCGGTAGTTCGCTGTCACATTGATCGCCATCAATTGATCCCATTCTTTTGGCGGGATATGACCCATGGGGCTGATGGGGCCTAAAATCCCCGCATTGCCGATTAATATATCAAGCTTGCCCCAGGTTGACGCCACGTGACCACCCAATCTGTCAATGGCCTCAGCGTCGTTTAAATCCATGGGGACCAGAGTTGATTCCGCGCCCAGTTCACGGACAGCATCGTCCATTTCTTCCAGAGCGCCCGTGGTACGGCCGACCATAATGATATGAGCACCTTCACGGGCCAACGCCAAAACCACACCAGCGCCGATTCCGCGTGTTGCCCCGGTGATGAGCGCGATTTTGCCGTCAAGTTTTCCGGTCATGCATTTGGCCGAATGATATTAAGGAATGAAATTTGGGACGGCGTATCGTCCTGTTCTTTGTCGGTCAATGTGGTCGGATATTCGCCAGTAAAACAGGCATCGCAATATTGCGGGCTGTCGTTGTCGCGGTCCGCATCCGTTACTGCACGATACAGGCCATCAATGGAAACAAATTCAAGGCTGTCTGCCCCGATATATTTTGTCATTTCTTTGATGCTCATTCTGGAGGCCAGCAGTTTATCTTTTTCCGGCGTATCGACACCGTAATAGCAGGGGTCCGTGGTGGGCGGACTGGCAATACGCATATGCACTTCTTTGGCTCCGGCCAGACGTACCATGTCAACAATTTTGATGGAGGTCGTACCGCGAACGATACTGTCATCTACCAGAACGACAATCTTGCCTTCTAACTCGCCCCGGTTGGCATTATGTTTCAGCTTAACCCCAAGATGGCGGATCTGATCAGAGGGTTCGATGAAGGTCCGTCCCACATAGTGATTGCGGATGATGCCAAGTTCAAAGGGAATGCCTGCTTCCTGAGCATAGCCAATAGCCGCCGGGGTCCCAGAATCCGGTACAGGCACCACAAGGTCGGCTTTGACGTTACATTCCTTAGCCAATTCCACGCCAATATTTTTGCGGACTTTGTAAATACTTTTTCCCCCAGTGAGGCTATCGGGCCGTGAGAAATAGACATGTTCAAATATACAAGGCCGGGGTTTTTGGGCCGGAAAAGGTTTCATGGAATGAAGCCCTTTTTCATTGATAGTGATCAGTTCTCCCGGTTCCACATCGCGGACATATTCCGCCCCGATGATATCCAGCGCACAGGTTTCTGACGCAAAGATATAGCTGTTGTCGGACAGTTTTCCCAGCACCAGAGGCCGGATACCAAGCGGATCACGGGCACC
Source organism: Emcibacter sp. (assembly GCA_016765435.1). GTDB lineage: Bacteria > Pseudomonadota > Alphaproteobacteria > Sphingomonadales > Emcibacteraceae > Paremcibacter. Next base: position 1,969 of record JAESPY010000232.1, on the reverse strand, counting down.
GATCAGGCTGTCATCGCTGAGGGCTACAATGGCAAAACCGCCTTCGATCCGGCGCAGGGCATCAATGAAGCGGTCTTTCAGCTTTTGATAGGTGCTGGTGGCCACCAGATGAATGATGACTTCTGAATCGGATGTTGATTGAAAGATAGAGCCTTTGCTGACCAGCAATTGCCGCAACATGAGAGCATTGGTCAGGTTGCCGTTATGGGCGACAGCAAAGCCGCCAGTGGATAGATCGGCAAACATGGGTTGGATATTCCGCATTCCGGCACCGCCAGCTGTGGAATAACGTACATGTCCGATGGCGCAATCGCCGGGAAGTGATTCGATCACCGGCTGTGAATTAAAGTTATCGGACACATGCCCCAATGATTTATGAGAGTGGAATTGTTTCTTGTCGCAAGAGACAACGCCTGCGGCTTCTTGCCCCCGATGTTGCAGGGCATGAAGGCCAAGCACGGTAAGAGCGGTCGATTCAGGATGATTGCAGATTCCGAAAACCCCGCATTCATCGTGAAATTTGTCTTCCTCAAAGAGGTGGGGGACAAAAGGTTCAAGGGCTAGCGGGGCGGAACTTCTATCTGTCATAAGTAACTCATCAAAGTGGTATTTGTTGGTTTCGTGGGCGTTATATTGCCTATTATAGCATATGTGAACCTTTTTTTACTCATTTGATAATTTCTCGAACAATCTGTCCATTTCATCCTGATTTTCTTTTTTATATCTGTCGCTTGATTTGTTGTTTTTATTATCCGACGGGAAGGAGGGGATCATCTTTTTCATCCGTTCGAGAGCTTCAATATCTTTGCGCTTTTCCTGCAGGTCCAGTTTGTCAAAATAGGGGTTCATGGTGGAAATCATGCTGGCGCCATATTGGATGAGGGGCCGGGACCGGGCGTCTTGGAACCAGTCAGGATGATTGTTTTCTGATATGAAGGGCATGGTCAGCATATAGAGCGCACTGATGATAAACATGCCGCTGAACAGCCCGAACAATAGCCCCATGGCACTGTCCAGTGATCCGATGTCACTGCTCCGGACCATTTTGCCAATCAAGCTGGCGACAAGTTTCAGAATGAGAAGGCTCAAGGCAAACATAACCACATAGGTAATAGCATAGGCCATGATTTCCGGCTGGATCATTTCATAGACACGGGGCAGGACTTCCGGCGCACCGTAGCTTGTCACGACAAAGGCACCACCCCATGCGGCAAGGGTCAGCGCAGAGGCGGTAAACCCCCGCACATAGGATGCAATGCCGAAGATAAGCATGATGACAACCACCGTTGCATCCAGCGGATTGAAGGAAAGCCCTTGCATAAAATCACTCATTAAAATGATCCTGTATTTTTATAATGCATTATTCTTATCACGTGTTTTGTTGATATGGCATCATGTCTATAAGGCGTCTTGGGCGACAAGATCGACTAATTTTGTGATCTGGTCAAGTTCCACGAATTTTAAGCCTTTGCCCTTATGTTTGATATTGGCAGGCAAATAGGCCTGTACGAAACCCAGCTTGGATGATTCTTTCACCCGGGCTTCGGCCTGTGACACGGGTCTTATTTCCCCGGACAGGCTGATCTCGCCAAATAAAATTGTTTCTTCCGGTATTGGACGATCTGAAAGTGACGATATTAAGGCCGCTGCGACCGCCATATCCGCCGCAGGTTCGCTAATGCGCAGTCCTCCTGCCACATTCAGATATATATCATAGGCCCCAAGCCCCAGCCCACAACGGGCATCCAGTACGGCAATAATCATGGCGAGCCGTCCATTGTCCCAGCCCACCACGGCGCGGCGCGGCTGCCCAAGGGAGGAGGGAGCGACCAGTGCCTGTATTTCCACCAGCATAGGCCGGGAGCCTTCCATACCGGCAAATATGGCTGAACCACTTACATTACCGGCCCGGTTGCCGATAAACAGGGCTGACGGGTTGGAGACTTGCCGCAGGCCAAGGTCGCTCATT
>JAESPY010000231.1 GCA_016765435.1 Emcibacter sp. | reverse complement strand
GGAAAAACGCATGGACAGCGTTGGCGGGTCGATGGGTTGAGCTTGCAGCGGAACGGTAATTGCTGCATCGCAGAATGTATCGGCCACGGTACCAACAGAAAGGCCGGCAATGGAAATAATATCTCCGGCAATGGCCTCATCCACAGGAACCCGGTCCAACCCGCGAAAGGCCATCAATTTGCTGGCGCGGCCTGTTTCAACGACTTTCCCGTCCTGATTGAGAACCTGAATTTTGTCATTGACCTTGATCTTACCCGTTTCAATACGGCCTGTAATAACGCGACCCAGGAAATTATCCCGGTCCAGCAAAGTGGCCAGCATGGAGAAGGGGGTGTCGATATTTTCTTTGGTCATGACAGCCGGTTTGTCATAATAACTCAGAATTGTTTCCAGCAGAGGATTAAGATTTTCCCGTGGTCCATCCAGTTCATAATCTGCCCAGCCATCCCGGCCAGAGGCAAACAGGGTCGGGAAGTCCAATTGTTCATCACTGGCTTCCAGATTGACGAACAGATCAAATACTTCATCATGGACAGCATCGGGCCGACGGTCCGGTTTGTCCACTTTATTAATCACGACAACTGGTTTCAAGCCAAGAGCCAATGCCTTTGCGGTCACAAATTTTGTCTGTGGCATGGGGCCTTCTGCGGCATCCACCAGCAAAATCACGCCATCAACCATGCTCAGGATTCGTTCTACTTCGCCGCCAAAGTCCGCATGGCCCGGAGTATCAACGATATTAATCCGATGATCCCGCCATTCAATGGAGGTACATTTGGCGAGAATAGTAATGCCGCGTTCTTTTTCAAGGTCGCCACTGTCCATGGCGCGTTCTTCAACCCGTTGATTTTCCCGGAAAGTTCCGGCCTGACGGAATAGCGTATCCACCAATGTAGTTTTCCCATGGTCGACGTGAGCGATAATAGCGATATTACGTAATGACATTTGTTTTACCTAAAACTGTTGATTAACCCTTGCCAAAAATCTATCAATGATGCAGTGCAAAATAAGGGCTGAAAATTCGGCGCAGTATACTGCCCTTTATCGTAATGTCTATGGGTAAATAAAAAGCAAGGAACATTCTATGAAAGCTATGATCGTACGGACTTGTGGCAAGCTCGAAAATTTGAAACTTGAAACAGTCGAAGACCCGGTGGCGGGCGACAATGATGTGGTCATAGATGTTAAAGCCTGTTCGGTGAATTTTGCCGACAGTTTGATGGTCGAAGGCAGCTATCAGGTAAAATCGTCTTTCCCCTTTAGCCCCGGTTTGGAAGTCGCCGGTATCATTTCACAAATCGGTGCAAAGGTATCCGATTATAAAGTGGGCGAGCGGGTACAGGCCATAACCAATTGGGGCGGCTTTGCGGAAAAAGTGGCGGTTCCCGTGGATGCGTTATGTCATTTGCCGGATAAGATGTCCTACGTGGAGGCCTCTGCCTTTGTGGTGGCCTATGGCACCAGCCATGTGGCACTGGATTACCGGGCAGGTCTTAAAAAAGATGAATGGCTGGTGGTCAACGGGGCCGGGGGCGGGGTCGGCCTGACCGCCGTTGAAATTGGCAAGATGATGGGCGCACGGGTGATCGCGACCGCAGGTTCCGATGAAAAGCTGGCCATAGCGCGCAGTAAGGGCGCAGAATTCACCATCAATTACAAGACTGAAAACATCCGGGATAAAATCAAGGAATATACCGGAGGTGCCGGTGCCAATGTGGTCTATGATCCCGTGGGCGGAGATGTCTTCCGTCAGTCATTCCGGGCAATGGCACCAGAGGGCCGGATGATTGTAATCGGTTTTGCCAGCGGCGATATTCCACAGGTTCAGGCTAATCACCTTTTGGTCAAGAATATTGATTTGATTGGTTTCTACTGGGGCGCTTACAAAGACTTCAAACCAGAAGTCTTACAGCAATCCACCAAACAGCTATTCGATTGGTACAGCCAAGGCCTCATTAAACCCCATATTAGCGCCACCTTTCCCTTAGAAAAAACCGCCGACGCGATTCGTACATTGACAGACCGAAAATCTTCCGGGAAAGTGGTCGTGGAAATTTAGAATTTTTGGAGGCCTATACGGGACATAGATGGGCACTGGATTGAGGTGGTAAAGTTATAATAACAAAATCTTAAATTGGTTTTTTAAATTCACTCTTTAAATATACGCATTTAATCTAGAGATGTTTTTTGCAAATCATTATTTACGGTCTGAAGTAATTGTAAATTCATCAGAAAATTTGATAATTTTATCACATAATTTGTCATCCCCAAAAGCGTTGGCCGAAAAATAAAATGAAAAGATGGCGCGATAATAGTAATTGAAAAGATCATCCATGTGGTCTGCTCTAAAGGGGGAATTTATAGTGTTCCATAATTGAAATTTTGGCGGATTACCAAAGTAAAGTTCCATGATTTGAGGGGATGCACCGTGAAGAAATCCGGAGTAATTTTTACTAATTGTTCTGGAAACTTCAATTGATGAACTTTGGCGACGGTCCTTATAAATAAAGGCGCGTATTTTTTGGCGAGACACCATTCCGCGTTTCTGCTTAGACGCTATAGAATTTTCTGGAACATCGAATTCTTCTTCATAAAAATAATCCAAATATTTCTGATGATGATCAGTGAAGTCATTGAATATAATTGCAAAACATAGAAACGTAATATCTTCTTCAAATTCATCTAACATTCTTTGTAATGCGGCTTGTTCTTGGTAGAACCCCGTTTTATTTAATGAGGTAATGGCTTGTAATCCTGTCACTAGTCTAGCAAGCTTTTGTATAATGGCTTGTTCAATTGACTTTTCCTTGTACCGATAGTCATAACCATTACTCATCGAAACCTTACAAGGCGGGCTAATTTTTTTGGATAATATTTCAAATGACTGGCCCATAACATCTAATGCCAAGGTATAAATTTTATCCATATTATTTATTCCCAACTAGATTTACTGAAAATTTTAAAGCCAGGCATCCTTATCCATTCGGGCGTGTAGAACACGAATGATGTCTATAGTCTCATCGACAAATTTATAAAAGACGAGATAGCGTGAACATTCTTTGATAGGGACATAGCGTATGCCGACAAGTTCGGGTTTGGTTGTATGATAAACAACCCCCATTTGAGGGATTTCGCTCAACATCCCGTATGTTTCCGCCGCCAAATCATATAATCTTAATCCTGCCTCAAGATTATCCCTTGCAATATACTGGGCATGACCATCAAGATCGACCTCTGCCTGTGGGCGTATTCGATGGCGGTATTTCCTCATTGAGACATTTTTTGCGTAAGGGCCGCTTTTTTATCCGTCCAATAGGTTTCATCCGGCGTTGTTCCCGAACCACTTGTTAGCCCCTCAGCAAGTAAATGATCCAATTGTTCACCGCGCCTATGATTGCGTACTAAAGTCGCAACAAAATCACTCGCGCTTGAATATCCGCCAGACTCAATGGCATTGTCTATCCAGTGCCTTAGTTCCGGGGCGAGAGAAACGGTAAGTCGTTCTGTAGCCATAAGATAGTCTCCTGAATTATTTATTTGCATAATAGTTCATAATAATTATGCAGTCAAGGTGAAGTGCGCGAAATCCTAGGGCAAAATCCCTAACATGTGGACATTTCTGGACCTCTTCTTGGTAGCTATCGGTTATGAGGGAACGTGAAAGTTCTTTGCGTCCGATGAACTTGACCAGTTCTAATAGGAAGCGAGCGCGAAAGTAATATTTGTTATTTCTGCGGTGGATATAATGCTTTATTTTCATTGTGTCAGAACTCTGTTTGTGTAGCAGTTGACCTGACAAGTCGTTGTTTTCAATGATAATAATAGCTTAGATAAGTTTGGTGCCCAGAAGAGGACTCGAACCTCCACGCCTATACAGACACTAGCACCTGAAGCTAGCGCGTCTACCAATTCCGCCATCTGGGCAACAAGATCGGTGAGCAGTGATTACGATCACCACAGGATAAAGTCAAGGCCAAATTCAAGCCATGAAATGAAATATATAAAATAGGCTGGACTATGACGCGCGGGAAAGATAAAAAGACGGTAATATATATGGCGTTTTTTGGAGAATTCTATGGCACAGCAATTGGTGACGATTTTCGGTGGGGCAGGCTTTGTTGGTACAACATTGGTCGAGCATTTGGCCAAGACAGGGGTTCGTATCCGCGTTGCGGTTCGGCGGCCCAATTCGGCTATGCATGTAAAACCACTGGGGGATGTGGGTCAGATACAGGTGGTACAGACCAATCTTCGCGATGAAGCCTCTGTTCGGGCGGCCGTTCGGGATTCCGATGTGGTGATAAATCTGGCGGGAATTTTATCTGAAAGCGGTGCGCAGACATTTAAGGCTGTTCATACGGCGGGGGCTGAAACCGTGGCCCGGGTCAGTGCCGAACTTGGTGTTAAAAAACTGGTTCATATCTCCGCCCTTGGGGTTGATGAAAATTCTCCTTCTTTTTATGCCCAGAGCAAGGCCTTTGGCGAAAAGGCCGTGACGCAGGCTTTTCCCGAGGCGACCATCATTCGACCCAGTGTTATTTTTGGGGCCGGAGACGCGCTTTTCAATCGTTTTGCCAAGATTGCCAGTCTACCGCTGATTCCGGTATTTTCCGGGGACACTAAATTCCAGCCCGTCTATGTCGGCGATGTGGTTAAGGTGATCGTCCGGGCGTCGACTGATAATGCCATGGCCGGAGAGACTTATGAATTGGGCGGGGCGGATGTATACAGCCTGCGGGATATGATGAAGCTGGCGGCGCAGGAAGCCCTGCAAAAGCCGCTTTTCATTGATGTGCCCGCGTTCATTGCCCCGGTTAAGGCTTTCTTCTTTAGTCTTTTGCCAAACCCAGTGATTACATTGGATCAATTACGTATGTTGAAGGTGGATAATGTGGTGAGCGATGAGGCGCGCGGATTAGCCGATTTGGGGATCACCCCGACCATACTGGAAGCGGTTCTGCCAACATATCTTCATCAATATCGCCCCAAAGGCCAATTTGCTTAAGCTTATGCGGTTCAAAGATATTTCAGGGGGGCAATGTCATTGAAATGATATTATTCAGGTTTTCTTTTTTTGCGTATTTGAAAGAGAAAATAAAAGAAATAATGTCTTTTTCAGGCTCCTGTAAGGGCGATATTTTTCTGAATCCTGCTTTGAAAGAAGGGCGGGATATTCTGCGGGAACATTATCATGATAACCATGTTATCCATGCCGTAAAATATTTTGCCTCTTATGAGGGGTATGATGAGGTCTATTGTGATTTTAACGCGGGATTTGGTGCTATTGCGACCGAGGTTGCGGGATATTTCAAACATAATATTCTTCATGAGCCAGATGAAATATTGGCGCAGGTTCTAAACGTCAATATGACATTGAAAGGAATTCCCGGTCAGTGGGAAATATCGCCTGTGCCACCCCGTTTAACAGGTAAGGGGATCGTTCGCTGTGCTATGGGTACAGACGCGAATATTCTGCTAGAAACCGGGGCATCCATTGTTATATTTCAAAACAAGCAACCCGTTAAAGTTTCCGCGCCCCTTCACGATGCTTTTCTCTATTCCGCGGATATGGATAAAAGCCGCCCTTTTAAAACGCTCTGGACCTTGATCACCAAAGGTTACGCCTTTAAAATGCGTAAGATCACTTTGACAGATGAGCTGGCGGCAGGAGACTATATTTTTCTGCCCAAGGATTTTGATCAGATTTTATAACCATTGGGGTTTTGAGACTGCCAGTTCCAGGCGTGACGCACCATATCTTCCAGAGTTTTTGTAGCCTTCCAGTCCAGTTCCTTCCGAGCGAGAGCAGGGTCGGCGTAACAGGTGGCGATATCACCTTCGCGGCGCGGTGCCATGCGGACCGGAATTTTGATGCCATTGGCCGCCTCAAAGGCTTTGACCATGTCCAGCACGCTGTAGCCGGTCCCCGTGCCAAGGTTATAGGTGACAAGCCCCGGATTGGTCATAAGCTTGTCGAGGGCTTTCAGATGCCCCAGTGACAGATCAACCACATGAATATAATCGCGGACCCCTGTGCCGTCCGGCGTGGGATAATCATCGCCAAAAACCGAAAGTTCTTTCAATTTACCCACGGCCACTTGGGTGATATAGGGCATCAGATTATTGGGAATGTCGCTGGGGTCTTCGCCGATCAAGCCGCTTTCATGGGCTCCGACCGGATTGAAATAGCGCAGTCGGGCGATGTTCCAGCGGGGGTCGGACTTTGACAGGTCAGCCAATATATCCTCTATCATCAATTTTGAGCTGCCGTAGGGATTGGTGGTGCCGCCAGTGGGGAAATCTTCCCGAATTGGCACAGTTTCCGGTTCGCCGTATACGGTGGCTGATGAGCTGAAGACCAGATTACG
>JAESPY010000230.1 GCA_016765435.1 Emcibacter sp. | reverse complement strand
CCAAGGCCACAATCTGTCCCTCGGCCAGCCGTTCCATCAATTGCGGCAGGATTCTTTGTTCATTATGATCATGATAGGCAATGGTCGGCGTCCCGATATCAAAATACCCCAACAGCTTTCCAGTCACTCTTGTGTCCTCACAGGCAATGATATCCGCCTGTTCAAGCACCGCCTGCGCCCGAAGGGTTATATCGCCCAGATTGCCAATCGGGGTAGAGACAATATATAGCCCCGGCATGATTTTTTTGTTTTTTCCGGCTTTTCTGGTCACGTCACCACACCCTTGCCCTATTTGTTATTTAAATCTGAAGATAGATTATTTCTGTTATAAAGAGTATGTAGAAAAAACTAAAGAAAACTGGAAACTGTTTTGGCGTTATCTTTTGTGAAAAATACTGGTTTGATCCTTGTCGTTGCCCTTGGCCTGTCCGCTTGTGGTGCGGATACAGGGTCTATGGTCCGGGATATCGCCACAATTCCCCCAGCCCCCACCGAAGAAATCCCCATAGATGATACCCCAGAACAAGACGGCATAGCCCGGCAGGAAATCCGCCTTGGGATTTTACTGCCCCTCAGCGGCACCGATGCTGTTATCGGAAAGGCCTTGTTTAATGCGGCCACATTGGCCCTGTTTGATTCCCGTGACCCGCGCCTGACCCTCCTGCCCCATGATACAAAAGGCACGGCAGAAGGTGCGGTTGAGGCTATGACACAGCTTTTGGCCCAACAGCCGGACTTGATTATCGGGCCACTGTTTTCCCATTCCATCACCGCCATTAAACAGATGGCCCAACAGGCCCAAATCAACGTCATCGGATTTTCCAGTGACCATACCGTTGCCGGAGACGGGGTTTTCCTGATGAATTTCCGCATGGAAGAACAGATTAAACGGGTCATCGGCTATGCCTCGGATCAAGGCTATGCCCGTTTCGCCACATTGGTTCCTGAAACAGCCTACGGCATGCGCGCGCTAGAAATATTTGGCGCCAGTGTCATTGATCAGGAGCGGGAACTGTCCTCAGTAGGGTTTTACCCTGCCGACAGCAGCAAACTGGTCAAGCCGGTGAAAAATATTGCCCGCTATAATGAACGGCGCAAAAACTATACCCGCGAAATTGATTTTCTGGAACGGCTCGGCGAAGAAGATGACTTCGCTCAGGAAATGCTCGACGAATTGAAAAACGAGGAAACCATTGGCGATGTGGACTTTGATGCCATCCTATTGCCCGAAGGCGGCGCCATGCTGACCACCCTCGCCGCGTGGGTTTCCTATTATGAAATCGACCCGGCAAAGATCAAAATTCTTGGCACCGGGCTTTGGGATGATGAAATGCTGTTTCTTGAACCCCAGCTTTACGGCGGATGGTTCGCCGCCCCGGATCACAAGAAAGCCACAAAATTCCTCAATCGCTATAAAGACCTTTATGGGCAGAGCGGCCCCCGTCTCGCCACCCTTGCCTATGACACGGTCGCATTGGCCGCGACATTGGTGCGTCAGGCCAGAATACCCAATTTTTCCGCCGAACAGATCACCGATGCCAATGGCTTTTCCGGTATTGAAGGCTTGTTCCGTTTTGGCTCAGATGGCCTCATTCAACGTGGCCTTGCAGTCTATGAAGTCAGCAACAAAGAATTTACCGTCATTGATCCGGCCCCAACAAGTTTCATCGAGCGGGATATCCCGGAAGACCTGGAATTTACCCCGCCAGAATTCGGCCCAGAAGACCATTCAGAAGCGGCATCCCTTGCGCCGTTGCCCGTAAATGATGGCCGTCCATTTCCATATAATCCAATTCAAGAAGACGCTGCAAATAATTATGATCAATGAAGTTTTCCAGTTTTTGACCAATTCTGTTCTTAAAGTTTTCCTTCTCCAGACCAGCATTTAACCGCAAGCCCATCATGATCATTTCTTCGGCCTTCGTCTGGATCGTCAGGCTTTCCCGTTGGTCCGTGGCATGACCATTTGCGGTCACATTTTTCAGCCATTTTTCCGGGCTTCTGTCCTGAGTGAGCGCATATAATTCACCATCCATGGTCAGTCGTCCGTGCGCGCCCGGCCCAATACCAGCATAATCCCCATAGGTCCAATAGGTCAGATTATGGCGACTTTCCTCGCCCAGTGCCGCATGGTTGGACACCTCATAGGCAGGTATATTATGAGCCGCGCATATCTGTTGGGTCAGGTCATACATATCGGCAGAGACATCTTCCGAGGGCAGGATAATCCGGCCTTTTTCATGGGCCTGATAAAATGCCGTACCGCGCTCTATGGTCAACTGATAGAGGGACAGATGCCCTTGTGACATATCCAGAGCCTGCTGTAATTCACTTTCCCAGTCCGCGAGTGTTTGGCCCATGCGCGCATAGATCAAATCAAAGCTGGCCCGTTTGAAATATTTTTGGGACAGATCAATGGCGGCCCGGGCCTCTTTTACCGAATGCTCCCGGCCCAAAGCTTTAAGGTCGGGGTCATTCAAAGCCTGTATACCCAACGAAAGACGGTTAACCCCTGCCGCTGCGAAACCTGCAAATTTTTCCGCCTCCACACTGGTTGGATTGGCTTCCAGCGTGATTTCCACATTTTCTGAAACGGACCAGTTACGGGCGATTTGGTTCAACAGCCGCGCCACGGTATCCGGGGACATTAACGATGGTGTACCACCGCCGAAAAAGACGCTCGTGATGATTCGGGGACCAGAAAGCGCGCGGTAATGATCCAATTCACGCAGAAGTGCCGTGGCCCAGAGATCATGATCGATCTGGTCCCGCACATGGCTGTTAAAATCACAATAGGGGCATTTCGACAAGCAAAATGGCCAATGGATATAAAGCGCTAAATTTTCAGGAGAAACAGGCATGGATCAATTTTTTAAAAGCGTTGGCCCGGTGGCTGATGTCATGTTTGCTTGCGGCTTCCATTTCGCCAAATGTCATGTCATAGCCGTCCGCCTGAAACATGGGGTCATAACCAAAACCATTGGCTCCCCGAACAGGCCAAACAAGTGTGCCATTAACTCGGCCCTCAAAGGATTCCACATGGCCCTCAGGATAATCGGCACAAGCAGGCCAAGCCAGCGAGAGCGCACAGGCGAAATAGGCTGCCCTGTCGCCCTCTATGGTCGCCAGTTCTTTCTCAAGCTTTTCCATACCATAGGCAAAATCCCGTTTGCCCGTTTCCGGGTTCACCGCATAACGGGCGGAATGAATACCCGGTCTGCCGTCCAACGCCGGAACCACAAGCCCGCTATCATCCGCCAGCGCCATAAGGCCCGATTTCTCCGCCGCACTGCGCGCTTTCAATTCCGCATTGGCGATAAACGTCAGTCCGTCTTCAACGGGTTCGGGCAGATCAAGCTCTGCCGCAGATAATGTTTCCACGCCAAAAGGCAACATCAACGCACTGATTTCCCGGACCTTGCCCTTATTATGGCTGGCCACCACCAGTTTATTGGCGTTGAACTTTCTTGTCATAGACCCAAAGCTTTTTTCTGCAATTTGACCAGCTGATCCACCCCGATACGGGCCAAGCGCATCAAACGCAGGAATTCTTCTTCGGTAAAAGGATGTTCCTCTGCTGTACCCTGAATCTCAACGATTCGATTATCGCCCGTCAGAACAAAATTAGCGTCGGTTTCCGCCACGCTATCCTCATCATAATCAAGGTCCAGCACAGGCGTGCCCTTATAAATACCGCAGGACACTGCTGCGACGGGTGTCTTGATGGGCAGTTCCGCCAATTTACCGTCGGCAACCATTTTCTGCATACATTGCACCATGGCCACATAAGCCCCGGTGATGGAGGCGGTACGCGTGCCGCCGTCCGCTTGGATCACGTCACAGTCCAGACGAATCTGCCGTTCTCCCAAAAGCTTCATATCGACCACAGCCCGCAGGGAGCGTCCGATCAGCCGTTGAATTTCCTGTGTCCGGCCAGATTGTTTGCCTCGTGCAGCTTCACGCCCCATGCGGCTATGGGTGGAACGCGGCAACATGCCATATTCCGCCGTCACCCATCCCTTGCCGGTATCCCTGAGGAAGGGCGGGGCTTTGTCTTCTAATGTTGCGGTACAGAGGACATGGGTATCACCAAATTTGATCAGGCATGATCCTTCGGCATGTTTTGAAAAACCCATCTCCAGAGTTACCTCACGAAGCTGGTCATTGGCACGGCCTGAAGGGCGCATATAGTATCTCCTAAAAATCTGATTACATTTATCCCTTCTTCTACAGATTGGAGTGCCATGCGTCCATTAATTTTTATTTCCGTCCCCCCGTTGACCTAGGGCCTTACCATACTTACATTTAGCTTTAAGCAAATGTTGATAGAAGATTTAAACCAGCGGTCCCGGACCATATTCCGGCAGATTGTGGACACCTATATTTTAACGGGTGAGCCAGTGGGTTCGCGCACCCTGAGTCAAAAGCTACAGGACCCTCTGGCCCGCTCACTCTCTCCGGCCAGCATCCGCAATGTCATGGCAGACCTTGAAAATAGCGGATTAATATTTTCCCCTCATAAATCCGCAGGGCGTATCCCCACCAATATCGGGCTGAGGCTTTTTGTCGATGGCATGCTGGAAATGGGCAATCTATCAAGCGAGGAACGAACCACAATCCGCGTAGAATGTCAGGAAAGCGGTCAAAACGTGGAAGATCTCCTGACTCGCGCCACGAGTATGCTGTCCGGGCTGTCCCAATGTGCCAGCCTGGTGATTGCCCCAAAAAATGATTTGCCTCTGAAGCATATGGAATTTGTCTACCTCAGCCCCGGTCAGGCTCTTGTGGTGATGGTCAGCGAAGGCGATGATGTGGAAAATCGTCTGATTCAAATCCCAGTTGGCTTGACCCCTGCCGCCCTGACACAAGCCGGGAATTACCTTAATGCCCGTTTGGTGGGCCGCACATTCGCAGAAACCCGGGATCAGGTAAAACAGGAACTTAAAGATCAACAGGCAGAACTGGACGGCCTGACCCGTACTATTGTCGAACAGGGACTTGCCGTTTGGGCAGGCAGCCAGACATCCGGTCAGAATTCCGCCAAGAACAATCTTATTATCCGGGGACAGGCAAAAATTCTGGATAATATGGATGCCATTCATGATCTGGAACGGATTCGCCGTCTGTTCAGTGATCTTGAAAGTAAAAAAGACTTAATCGACTTGTTGGAAAGCGCCCGCGAGGCCGATGGGGTACGAATTTTTATCGGTTCTGAAAATAATCTCTTTTCCCTGTCCGATTCTTCTGTTATCGCTTCCCCCTATATGGACGGTAACAATAATATCCTTGGTGTGATCGGTGTTATTGGCCCGACGCGAATTGATTATGCCCGTATAATCCCGCTTGTGGATTATACCGCAAAGGTAATTGGCAAAATATTATAACCGCCAAGGTAATTGGCAAAAGTTTTATAAATGCGAGAGCAAGCAAGTAAAATTCTTTAAATATCTGAGAAATAAATTATGACGGACAATAACGAAAATACAGAAAACGAAAATACAGATGCCGAAACGCCTGAGGTTGAAACCTCCGAAGAAAACGCATCTCCTGAGCCACAACAAGACGACAGACTGGCCGAAGCGGTAAATGAAATTGCCGCCCTAAAGGACAGGCTGCTGCGGGCTGTGGCTGAAACTGAAAACCTACGCCGCCGGGCCGACCGGGAAAAAGCTGATGCGGCCAATTACGCCATGACAGCCTTTGCCCGTGATCTGTTGAGTGTAAGCGATAACTTGCGCCGGGCGCTGGACAGCATTCCCGCAGATACCGATCTTGGCGAAAATGCCAAAACATTGGTCGAAGGCATTGAAATGACCGAGCGTGAACTGCTGAATATGCTAGAGCGTCATAACATCAAGAAAATTGACCCCATGGGCGACAAATTTAGCCACGACCTGCATCAAGCTCTCTTTGAAATCCCCGACACTGGAAAAGAAGACGGCACCATCGTACAGGTCATGCAGGTGGGCTATGTCATCAAGGACCGCTTGCTACGCCCCGCTATGGTTGGCGTCGCCAGAGGCAGCACCGAGGCCCCGACGGAACATGTGGATACCAAAGTGTAAGGCCATAACATATTCCATAAAAAAAGCCGGTGCATAACGCATCGGCTTTTTTTTATGGAACAAATTAATAGGTGAACGTGGCGTGGTGCGCGTTCACCTATTTTATCAGTTAATATCGTCCTTTAACTTATCAGATAGACCGCAAGCAATGTCAGCCCCCCGGCCCCCATTATTTTATAAGCCGTATTTTGCATCAATCGTGTTTTCAGAATAATAACAGCTCCACTAAGCAGGCTGATAAAAAGACTTATGCCCAATAAAACACTGAATATGGTAAAAAT
>JAESPY010000229.1 GCA_016765435.1 Emcibacter sp. | reverse complement strand
TGTGCCAGTTATTGCAAATGGTTTCCGGGCCAGCGGAATTATACTTATTGCCCATTGGTCAGACATGGAATATGCCACTGGCGCGGATCATATTACATTTGGCTGGATATTTTTTGCCATTGTTCTTCTGATATTTATTTCCATCGCCATGACATTTACCAATCGGGGTTTGCATGATCGATATATAGATTTTTCAAAAGATTATTGGCTGCAAAGTAAAGCCGTGGCCGTGAAATCTTTTATCTTGTTTTCTTTTGTGACGGTTGTGTTTGTCGGGATGGCACCAATATATGCCTCCGTCATTGAACAAAGGTATCAAACTTTTGAAAATCATAGCCTGAACCTCAATGGAGATATATGGGGGAAAGATATCTCCGGGCATACGGATTGGAAACCACATTATGCGGGAGCCTCCCAGACCTTTTACCATCGGATCAAACCAGAAGCATCCAGTGCCGTAGATATCTTTGTCGCCTATTATAAATATCAGAGCAAAGAGAGTGAAATGATCCGCTTTGGCAACACTGTGGTTCAGGAAGATGTTTGGAGCCGTATTTCCAGCGGGACAATAGAGGCTGATATTTCTGGCTCGAAAGGCACGGTTAACGAGATTCTTCTGCAATCTGGCAGACGTAAAAGAATTGCTCTTTACTGGTATTGGGTTGACGGAGATACGACGGCCAGCACTTATGAGGCCAAGATACTTAATGTCAAAGCGAAACTTCTGGGCGGTCGGTTGGATTCAGCGGTGATTGTATTATCGGCATTGGTAGAAAGTGATAATATTAATCAAAAGAGAGAAGAACTCCTGAGAGTTGCCGCAAGTTTGCCTCATTTGGGGGCCTTAGTGGGGATTGAATCAAAATCAGAATAATATTAGGGCCGGGCGAGACATGATTGAAAATCAGAAATGCATATTTTATATATGCCTAATTTATATGGTAGGCATCTTGCCGGGCGTGGCCTATGGGGCAGGGGTCGAATTTCCCGATGTGGTTCGTAAGATCACTCCGTCTGTGGTTGCCTTCGCGACTTACAGCCCGCTTAGAAGCCCACGTGTGGTTATGCGGGGGACAGGGTTCGTGGTCTATGACGGTCTTCATGTCATCACCAATGCCCATGTTTTACCCCGGGATAGTGACTTAAAATATAATGATAGAATAAGTGTATTGATCGGGCGAGGACGAAATCCAGACCGCCGGACAGCGAAAGTTATTCGGGTTGATAAGGAACATGATCTGGCTTTGTTGAAGATTGAGGGAGATAAAATCTTCAAAGTGACATTGGGGTCTGGGGGACTTGCTCCGGAGGGGACGGACATCGCGGTAACAGGTTTCCCTATTGGGGCCGTGTTAGGTTTGTTTCCGGTTACTCATAAAGGGATTGTTGCTGCGCTAACACCCATTGTGATACCTCAGCCATCGGCACGGTATCTGGATCCTAAAATCATCAGGCAAACGCGCTATGATGTATATCAACTGGATATAACGGCATTTCCGGGCAACAGTGGCAGCCCGATGTATAATGTCCGTTCTGGTAAAGTTGAGGGGATATTGAACAGTGTGGCTGTCAAAGGGACAAAGGAAAATGTCCTGTCAAAACCCAGCGGTATATCTTTCGCTATCCCGGTGGTTTATCTTCATAACCTATTGCGGGATGCCGGATTAAAATAAAGCCCTAAAAAATTGGAAAACATCAAATCTTATGGTGTTTTTGTGCTGTCACCTGCAGCGGGCATGATCTGTTCCATCTGCTCTGCTGTTGAGGGGGTATTTGCGGCAATATTGCTGTCCGTTGTATTGAGGGCCGTCCAGACAGAAACGACTGCTACAACCCATCCGAGCACAGCCCCGGCGACCCAGACTACTAATGAATGTCGCATAGAAAGTCGCTCGTCTTCTATGCCTTGTTTGTTACGCGCTTTGTTAACCATAATAAAGCTCAATATTTCAATATGTTATGTCTCGCTTTAACAGAATATCATCTTATAGTTAATAAAAACCAACGGCCAGTTATATTTTAAAAAAATATATAAACTACTCAAAGATACTCATACTCAAATAATTATATACAAGAATTATGCCATAATCAATATGTTAATATAAAACAATGCCTTAGGTTTTTCTAAAGATATTATGAGCTGAAATTTCATAGAATATTGTAAAATATTCCGACAGTTTTAGGGGGAATTTTACACATTTTATTTTTATTTTTTGTCCAGAGCATAGCCAGCGGACCGCACCGTTCGGATGACATCTTCCGAATCTTTGATGTTAAGGGCTTTACGAAGACGCCGGATATGAACGTCTACCGTGCGTGATTCCACATAAATATTATTGCCCCAGATATTATCCAGCAATTGCTCGCGAGAGAATACCCGACCCGGACTTTCCATAAAATACCGTAGTATTTTAAACTCTGTTGGCCCTAAATGAATGGAGGTGCCGCCACGGGTAACTTTATGGGATGTGGCATCCAGAATGATATCATCAAAAACCAGAGTTTCTCCCGTTAAAGACGGTCTGATACGACGTAATACCGCCCGAATTCGGGCAATGAGTTCTTTAGGTGAAAAGGGTTTGGTGACATAGTCATCGGCGCCGGTGTCAAGCCCTCTGACCCGGTCAGTTTCCTCGGCACGGGCCGTCAGCATGATGATAGGAACATTCTGTGTGGCTTTATTGCGTCTTATCCGGCGGCAGATTTCGATGCCGGATAAATTAGGCAGCATCCAATCCAGCAAAATAAGGTCGGGTGAGGTTTCTTCGGAAGCGTAAAGGCCTTCTTCACCGTCACTTTCACAAACGACCGTAAAGCCTTCTTGAACAAGGTTATAACGGATAAGTTCTGTTAAACTCTGGTCGTCTTCAATCAGTAAAATTTTAGTTTTCATAAATCACCGGGTATATTCATTCTTCTGTATTAATGTCGGCATAATTGCTGCTGTCATTTTTTGGTCTTTTCAGGGCAAGTAATTCACCTTCGTTGATATAATAAACCAATTCCGCAATATTTGTGGCATGGTCTCCGGCGCGTTCAATATTCTTTGCAATGAAAAGCAAGTGGGTTGCTGGTGTTATATATTGGGGGTTTTCCATCATATAAGTCAACATTTCCCGGAACAGGCTGTTATATAAATTATCAACCATCTGATCCCGCCGCCAGACATCAATGGCTTTTTCAATGTCTCTGCTGATATAGGCATCGATGACATCGGAAATCATGCTGACGATTTGTGTGACCATTTGATCAATCAGGGCACTGCTCACCGAAATGGTTTTCTTGTGACGGATCACGGTAACTCGTTTGGCAAGATTTTTGGCGTAATCGCCAATACGTTCCAGCCCGGCACTGATTTTAATGGTCGATACAATGTCTCTCAGGTCATCAGCAACAGGGGAGCGCAGGGCGATCATATGGATGGCTTGTTTTTCAATATTGGTATCCATTTCATCAATGAGGCGGTCTGTCTTGCGGACTTTCTCGGCCAGTTCTTTATCTTTAGTTTTCAGGGCTTGTAAAGAATTTTTATACTGTTCTTCTACCAGACGTCCCATTGTGACGATTTGGGCCCTGAGGTCGTTTAATTCCTCATCGAATGAGGATAAAATGTGATTTTGTGACATATTTTCTTTCCTTAACCTAACCATACCGTCCGGTAATATAGTCTTTGGTTTTTTCTACTTTGGGATTGGTAAAAATTTCAGAGGTGTCGCCAAATTCCAGAATTTTTCCCATGTGGAAAAAAGCTGTTTTCTGAGAAACACGGGCCGCCTGCTGCATGGAATGGGTCACGATGACAATGGTGAAACGTTCCTTCAGTTCGGTGATTAATTCTTCAATGATCGCCGTTGCGATAGGGTCCAGCGCAGAACAGGGTTCGTCCATTAAAATGACTTCGGGGTTTATGGCAATGGTACGGGCGATGCACAGCCGTTGCTGCTGTCCGCCGGACAAGGCCGTTCCCGGTGTATCCAGACGATCCTTCACTTCTTCCCAAAGCCCGGATTTCTGCAAACTGTTAAAGACGATGTTATCCAGATCCGTGTCATTGCCCGCAAGCCCATGAATACGTGGGCCATAGGCCACATTGTCATAAATGGATTTGGGAAAGGGATTGGGTTTCTGAAAGACCATGCCAACACGGGCGCGCAATTGCACAACATCAATTTTCTTGTCATAGATATCCTGACCATCCAGCGTTACCTTACCCGTCATATGACAGGAGGGGATGGTATCATTCATACGATTGATACAGCGCAGGAAGGTTGATTTGCCACAACCGGACGGGCCGATCAGGGCAGTGACGGCTTTAGGAGAGATGTCAAGATTGACATCCTTTATCGCATGGGTTTCGCCATAATATATATTCACGTTTGTTGCCCGGACTGTTGGTTCAATCAAATCCATAAGGGCGGTTTCTGCGGCTTTATCCATCCGGTTTTCCTCAAAAGTATTTACAATATTCATCTTTTCTACCAACGTTTTTCAAATTTATGTCTCATCCATATGGCGAGACTATTCATCAAAATCAGAAACACTAGAAGTACTATAATCGCTGCGGAGGTTTTTTCCATAAATCCGCGTTCCGG
>JAESPY010000228.1 GCA_016765435.1 Emcibacter sp. | reverse complement strand
GAAGCCATTCAGGGACTGGGCTATATTGGCGTTGGCACCATTGAATTTCTTTATGAAAATGGCGAATTCTATTTCATTGAAATGAACACCCGTCTTCAGGTTGAGCATCCGATCACGGAAATGATCACAGGAATCGATCTGGTTCGGGAGCAAATTCGTGTTGCCGCCGGACTGACGCTGTCCTTCTCTCAGGAAGATGTTAAATTCTCCGGTCATGCCATCGAATGCCGGATTAATGCGGAAGACCCTTTTGACTTTACACCAAGCCCCGGGAAAATTGGCGATTATCATACGCCAGGTGGACTGGGCGTTCGCGTGGATTCTGGCATCTATAGTGGCTATACTGTCCCCCCCTATTATGACAGCATGATTGCCAAGTTGATTGTCCACGGCAAAACCCGTAACGAATGTCTGATGCGTCTGCGCCGGGCTTTGGGCGAATTTGTCATTGATGGCATTAAAACGACCATTCCTCTGCATCAACGTTTGATCAAGGAAACGGATTTTATCAACGGTGCCTATGATATTCACTGGTTGGAAAACTATTTGAATAATCTGGAATAATGAATAACATCACGGCTGATCTCATCCTTCACGCCTATGCTCAGGGTATTTTTCCCATGGCAGAGACAGCTGTGTCGGATGATGTCTATTGGGTTGACCCGGAAATGCGCGGCATTATCCCTCTGGAAGGATTTCACCTGCCGCGCAAACTGGCCCGTAAAATTCGACAATCGCCCTTTGAGATCAGGATAGATACCAGCTTCACCGGCGTTATTGCGGGATGTGCGGCCTCTATCACAGAACAAGGCCGGGAAGAAACCTGGATCAACGATCAGATCATATCACTTTACGGAGAACTTTTCGAAAAAGGGTTTGTTCATACGGTTGAATGCTGGCAAGGGGATGAATTGGTTGGCGGACTTTATGGTGTGGCCATTGGCGGTGCATTTTGCGGCGAAAGCATGTTTCATCGCGTAACAGATGCCAGTAAAATTGCTCTGGCCTATTTGGTAGCACGGCTAAAGGTAGGTGGCTACAGTTTGCTGGACACCCAATTCATCACCCCTCACCTGTCCCAATTTGGGGCAATGGAAATCCCGCGTCATGACTATAGGATGAAGCTGGCCGAAGCCTTGGATCGTGAGGGTGATTTTTATTCTCTGTCTGTCACAGCCGGGCCGGAAAGGATTTTACAGTCCTTGACCCAAACATCATAAACCGGATGCTCTAACGGGGACAGTGCCGGACTAGAAGCAAACATCCAGCCGGAAAAACTTTTTTATTTTGATTGTTATGACCAACATCAACGATTTCAAGGAAAGCGCTGCTTTCCGGGGTATCTTCCGGTGGGCTTGTGCGGCAATAACGTAGCGTAATTTCAAGCGTACCAAAACGGACTGTCTGATCTCGTCTGATTTTAATGGTTGAAAGTTGTGTGGTGATCTTATCCAATGCCGCCAGTTCCACGACGGGAATAGCCTCCAGATTATCGATAATATCTTTTTTTTGAGCAAGAGCAGATGTCGTGAAAGGCAGTAAAAGACACATAAAAATGAGTATTTTAACCCGAATATACATTATTTATCATCGCCCTTACCGGAACCAGCAAATTTATCCAACAGGCCAAGAAAATCCACTGCGCCCTGTGTATTGGTAATTTCATCACCATCTTCCAAAAGCTCATCCTCATCATCACCCGGATCCAATACAAGGTAATTCCCTCCTAACAATCCTTCGGATGTGATTTTGGCAAATGTACTTTCACTCAGGATAATATCAGGATCGATGCTGATTTTAACGACGGCATAAAAACTCTCTTTATCCAAATATTGTTCCGTGATGGAGCCAACTTTAATGCCGCTTATTTTAACATCTCCGCCAACAGAAAGACCATCAACCTTGTCAAATTTGACAATATAATTTTTGCCGCCATTGGTCGAAACATATGCATGGCTAAAGGCGAAATAGAGAAAACTGCCAGCAACGACCAAGACAATGGCCCCCATCAATGTTTCTACGATGTTATTTTTCATATGTCTTTTGCCTTTATTTAATCAACTAATGGAGGGCTAATCTATTGACCGGGGTTCCAGGCTTAATAGTCGCCTGTGGATTTTTTACGCGTACCCCCTTCATTCAGGCTACCCGTAGGATAATAGGCATCAATCGTTCCGGTCATATTCTGTTCAAGGTCTTTTTCCCATATCTTCCGGTCAGGCTTGCGTTCCAATGGTGTATAATCGACCGTATGATGCAGCCACATATGCCATTCCGGGGCGATTTTGGAGGCTTCAATATCGGTTTTGAAAATGACCCAGCGTTTTGGGCCCTTCTTTGCCTTATAAAAGACATTACCCTGAACATCTTCGCCAACTTTTTCGCCGTTAAAAAAGGTATGAACGAGTGTTCCGATTGTAGCCCCATACCACCATCCGCAAATTCGTCTGATAAAAGCAACCATCTTTAATTTCCCGAATAAATTAATGTATTTCACCTGTTTCCTATACCCTGTGGACAAGGCCATAACAACTTATAAAAGATTTTCAGGCTATTTTAGGGCAATCAATACAATAAATATATCCTAAATGGTTAATTTATTAATTAAAATCAGGCTCGAATCCCGTTCCTGAATTATTTTATCCCGACTCATAGGAAACACAACATATAGCAAAGTCAAGACCGACCAACCACAATATATATGAAAAAAAAGCTATTTCTTGTCCCATTGTTATAATAGACTTCATCCCTATCAGTTAACCATAACCACAACACTATAGTTCGAGGACTTTCGATGAGGATAAACCGCCGCTTTACGTCAGCCGACCAGTCTCTTTACCATGGAATCGAATTCAGGAATGCGGATAGTGAAATCCGCAACCCGGATGGCACCACTGTATTTGAGTTAAAGGGATTCGAAGTCCCCGCAGCATGGAGTCAGGTTGCGGCAGATATTCTCGCCCAGAAATATTTCAGGAAAGACGGCATTCCCAAATGCCTTAAAGACCTTGAAGAGAAGAATATCCCAAGC
This sequence comes from Emcibacter sp., assembly GCA_016765435.1. Classification (GTDB taxonomy): domain Bacteria; phylum Pseudomonadota; class Alphaproteobacteria; order Sphingomonadales; family Emcibacteraceae; genus Paremcibacter. Next base: position 1,699 of record JAESPY010000228.1, on the reverse strand, counting down.
TGGTTATGGCGCAAACAAACGGACAATGCGGCCCTTAAAAAAGTTGCCAAAGAAGATCGGTATGGCCCGGAAAGCAGCGCGAAGCAGATATTTGATCGTCTTGCAGGAACCTGGACCTATTGGGGTTGGAAAGGCGGCTATTTTTCAGAGGAATCAGATGCCCGGACTTTTTTCGACGAATTACGTTACATGCTGGCAACTCAGATGTGCGCGCCCAATTCCCCACAATGGTTTAACACGGGCCTGAACTGGGCTTATGGCATTGATGGTCCGGCACAGGGGCATCATTATGTGGATCATGAAACGGGTAAGCTGACCAAATCCAAAAGTGCTTACGAACATCCCCAACCCCATGCCTGCTTCATCCAGAGTGTCTCGGATGATCTGGTAAATGAAGGCGGTATCATGGACCTGTGGACACGGGAAGCACGTCTGTTCAAATATGGTTCTGGAACCGGCAGTAACTTTTCCCACATTCGCGGTTTCGGCGAACCTCTTTCCGGTGGCGGCAGTTCATCGGGGCTGATGAGTTTCCTTAAAATCGGTGACCGGGCGGCGGGGGCCATTAAATCCGGCGGCACCACACGGCGGGCGGCCAAAATGGTGATCGTCGATGTGGATCATCCTGATGTGGTGGAGTTCATAAAGTGGAAAGTGGTTGAGGAACAGAAAGTTGCCTCGCTTGTGGTGGGTTCTCAAATCACCAAAAAACACATCACAGAAGTCATGAAGGCCTGTTCTAACAAAGAGCTTTCCGAAGATGACCGTCTTGACCCCAAAAAGAATGAACAGCTTAAACTGGCTCTGCTCGCGGCAAGAAATTCATTTGTTCCCGAAGCCATCAGCCAACGGGTAATCCAGTTCGCCCGTCAGGGATATAGCCAGATTGAATTTGATACCTATGATACCGACTGGGATTCAGAAGCCTATGTCACAGTGTCTGGTCAAAATTCCAACAACACCGTGCGAGTAAGTGATGAGTTCATGGAAGCCGTCCTTGAGGACAGTGAATGGTCGCTTAAAAGCCGCCGGGACGGCAGTGTGACCAAAACACTGGCCGCCCGTGAATTATGGGATGATATCGGGCTTGCCGCATGGCAATGTGCCGATCCCGGCCTTCAATATCACACCACCATCAACGATTGGCATACCTGCCCGGAATCCGGTGAAATCCGCGCCTCCAATCCATGCTCAGAATATATGTTTCTCGATGACACTGCGTGCAATCTTGCGTCCCTTAATTTGATGAAATTTCGCACAAAAGAAGGCGAGTTTGAGATTGATGATTTTGAACATGCCGTGCGACTCTGGACAGTCGTTCTGGAAGTTTCCGTTCTGATGGCCCAGTTCCCCTCCAAGCAAATTGCCCAATTAAGTTATGATTTTCGCACGTTGGGACTTGGCTTTGCCAATATTGGCAGCTTCATCATGGCTTCCAGCTTTTCCTATGACAGTGAGGAAGGGCGCGCATTATGCGGATCTATATCGGCCCTGATGACAGGTGTGACGTATGCCACGTCTGCGGAGATGGCCTCAGAGCATGGTGCCTTTGCCGGATATGAAAAAAATAAAGACCATATGTTACGGGTTATCCGAAATCACCGTAATGCCGCTTTGGGTGAAATCGACGGCTACGTGGGGCTTTCCACCCTGCCCGTGCCTCTTGATCTGGTCAATTGCCCCTTCCCGAAACTTGCCG
>JAESPY010000227.1 GCA_016765435.1 Emcibacter sp. | reverse complement strand
TTTCGTTCTCAAGCGGGACGATATGGCGTTTGTTTTTGGCCTGACATTTCATTATTAGGCTTTCATATAGCACAGCAATCTTATGCGAACGATTCGCATAAATAGCAAATATTACATTATATGCTGATATATTTTCCCTGATATATTTTTTGAAATATTGATAACTATCTATATTATATGGGTAATATTTATATATTATTCATTTTATTAAAATAACTTGTAATAATAATTAATATCAACTAGAGAATATTATGCTTCAGATAGTGTGGTAATAGCCATGCCTTTTGGGCAATATTATTAGGTTTGATGTTAATAGGCGCATAGGAATGTCCGGCATAAAGGAAGTTATATCCCTGTGGGGGGAAGGCGGCTCTCAGGGGAGCACTTTGAGAGTCAGAATATGCCATATATCTGCGTTAACCATAATTTATGGCATGCTATTTCTTCAGGCTGCTCCCGCTCAGGAGCCTTCTTCCTTACAGAAAAATGAGACGCCTTGGGCCTCTATTAAAAACCTTCTTTCTTCGGATAAAAAGAAATCCTTGATAGAAAATCTTGAAATTCTGGATAATTATTATTCCGCAATTCAGGGAAAAGTTGGTTTAGAGGGACGGGAGAAGAAGATTCCTTCGCAGCCGGACAATACAGAAACGCCTGAGGGAAATGTGGCGAAAAATTTTAATGTAGAAAAGGGGGGGCGAACACCTTACGGACGGGACCCCTTCAGACTGACGAACCGTATTTTATCTTATACAGGAAATAACCCCGCAGGGCTGAGGTTCATTCCGGGCTTTGCAAAGGGCGTGGGGTCGGTTCGGATTCCTGTGATGAGGATGAAGGGGTTGATTAAGGTCAAAGGCAAAGACCTTGCCGCATTGGTTGAGGTGTCCGGGGACCGAGTTTATGTGGTTCGGGTGGATGATACGATTGGATTATATGAAAATGGTAAAAATACGGTGGTTAAGGTACGGGCGATTAATGATTTGAGTGTTGTGGTTGAGGTTGGGACGCTTGGTCAGGTTATTATCGTGCGATAGATGGAAAATTGATTATGTTGATAAAAAAATCATTGCAGTATTTTTTCTGTTTTCTGGCGTTGGTGATGTTTTCCGGTGTTGTTGTGACGGGTGATGTCATGGCAAAAAGAAAATTGCCGAAAGAAGTGAATACTATATTGGAGTCTCTTGAATTCAAGGATGCCAAAGTTCTTGATGCCATTCGTATTTTATCCGAACTCAGCAATGTGAATATTATTGCAACAAAGGAGGCCGCCGAAAGAACCGTCTCGCTGTATGTCACCAAAACAACTGTAAAGAATGCCATTGATGGCCTGTGCCGGGTAAGTGGTCTTTGGTATCGTTATAATCAAAAAAGTTCTTCTTATCTGATTATGACTGCGGATCAATATAAAGATGATATTGTGATTTACCGGGAGGACCTGACCAAAGTTTTTACATTGCGCCACCAAAATGTTGAAACAACGGCCTTGATTATAGAAGCTATTTTTGGGAATAACCGGGTGGAACTTAATCTGGAAACCGATGCGGAAGGTGAAAGCCTGGAGCCGGTTTTCAGCGGAAATGTGAGCGGCGGTGGCGGTAATAGAAGCGGCAGTAGTAACCGTAGTTCCCGCAATCAACGCAATAATAACCGATCTTTCCTGAGCGACAGGGGCAGTAACAGTAGTTCTGGCAGCAGTCAGCAGGAGAATTATCTGTTAGGGACAAATTTATCCACGGCGCAGATTGCCTCCCTGAATATACAGGAGAAATTGGGACGATTAGAGATAAGTGCGAATGAGGCCGCGAATGTTGCCAATAAAGAGCCTAAAATCTATGTGACGGTGAATAAATTTCATAATCTTCTGTTTGTTCGGACCAGCGATGAACGGGCGATGACACAGATTGAAGAGCTGGTTGAAGAGAGTGACCGTCCCACACCGCAAGTCCTGCTGGAAATGAAGATCCTTGAATTGACTGTTGGCGATGGTTTTCGGTCGGCGTTTAATTTTTCGGCGGCATCAAGCAGTGGACGTTTTCGGGTGACGGGTGACGGTGAAGATGCCGTCGCGACTTTCATCCCTACCGTACAGGGTGGTCTGGGAAATTTCCCCAGCGAAGGCGGAACCGCATTATTCCAGTTTTTAAATAATAATATTCTGGCGAATATTGAATTGATGGCCAGTGAAAACAGGATCAAGGTTTTGGCAACGCCTTTGTTGTTGGCCTCAAACAATAAAATGGCCCGGCTTTTTATTGGTCAGGAACGGGTTCTCATTCGGGGTGCAAAAGTGAATACAACGACGGGCACAACCGGGGCCTCAACTAGCGTCATCGAGCTTGAAACCGAAACGCGTGATGTGGGCAATGAATTGCAAATTGTTCCCCGAATTAACAGTGATAAATCAGTAACGTTGAACTTGTTGCAGCAAACATCATCTGTGGCGGTGGCCAGCACATTTTTATCTATTCCAACGGAGCGGGGCGTTATTCAGGTCCCAATTGATACGTTGAATACATCAAATATTCGGGGAACAGTGGTTATCAAAAATGGTTTGACGGTTGCTGTTGGCGGGATGATCCGGCGCACGAAAGAAGTCAGCAAACAAAAAGTCCCGATTTTGGGGGACATTCCCGGGTTGGGTTTATTATTCCGCAGGGAAGTTGTGAATGATGTTCAGACAGAATTGATTTTATTGATAACGCCCCATGTTTTCATCGCCGCAGAAGAGGGCGAAGAAATAAGTCGTAACCGCCTGAATGTCCTTAGTGCCAATGATGTCATAGAGGAATTCGGATTTGAAGCGGGGACATCGGATCAATATATTCAGAATTCTGATAAATATATTCGTATGACGCGGCATGCGGGTCTGATTATGAATGGGTTGTATAGCCATATGGCGGGTACGGAACAGGTGGAGCAGCCTCTATCGTCACCGATTAGGTTCTTCCGTAACCAGCCCGTAAAAACACAGGCTCTGTCGTCTTGGAAATCAGGCCGCCATTATGTCACAGCGCTTCGGGTGACCAACCTTTCGGGAGAGGTCGTCAAACTGGCGCTGGATCAGGTGGCTGGCGACTGGAAGGCGGTTTCTGCTGAAATGCTTGAACTGCCTTCTGCGGGAGAGGGCCGCAGCACAATGGCTTATGTTATTTCAGACCGTCCCTTCCTTCAGGCGCTTCAGGTCCGGGAAAATGTGAAAGTCCGGTTGGGCGGAGGGAGAGTAGAATGAAATGGTCTGTGATCCAAAATGCAGCAAAAGGAATGATGGGTGCGTTGGTGTTAATGTGCATGTCCGGTTGTAACACTGCACAAGGTCCGGTATCGGCAATTCCGGCCCCGGAAGAACGGGAAGATATTGGCTCAAATCCTTTGATTGTCATGTATGTTTTCCCAAAGTCCGGGGATAAGAAAAGAACAGAAAATGATGTTCTAAAGGGATATGTTTTGAAGTTCCGCCTTCAGGCAGAAAATATGGGCCTCAAGAAGAAAAGTCCAGGGTATAAAGGCCGGAAGACGGGCCGGCCATGAAGGTGGATATGGATGATTTGGCTCATTCAATGACAGATGCCATTGAACTTGCGGCATTGAAACCGGTCCTTGAGAGTTTGAGCAAAGTTGTTTACGGCCAGTCGCGCAATATCAAACTGGCGCTGTGTTGTTTTCTGTCACGGGGGCATTTGTTGCTGGATGGCGTGCCGGGTGTGGGTAAAACCACAATGGCGAAAAGCCTTGCGACTGTTTTGGGTCTTGATTTCAAACGTATCCAATGTACCAGCGATTTATTGCCGTCTGATGTGTTGGGCTATTCGCTTTATAACGCGACCAGCGGGGAGATGACATTCCAGCCCGGCCCGATATTCAGCCAGACTTTGTTGATTGATGAACTGAACCGGGCTTCGCCCAAAACCCAGAGCGCTTTTCTGGAGGCCATGGCGGAACGGCAGGTGACACTGGATAATATGTCCCACCCGTTGCCGGAGCCTTTTTTTGTCATTGCCACGCAAAATCCGGCGCAGCAATTGGGGACCTTTCCGTTGCCGGAGGCACAATTGGACCGGTTTCTCATGTCTGTCCATATTGATTATCCTTCAAAGGCGGCGGAACAGTTATTGTACCGGGAGGGCCATAAAACAACAGTTCTTGATAAGGCGATTGACTTTGCCACCGTAAAATACCTTCAGAATAAGGTCG
>JAESPY010000226.1 GCA_016765435.1 Emcibacter sp. | reverse complement strand
GGTGGAAGCCATTGCCCCGGCGCTGGAAATTATTGACAGCCGCTATGAGAATTTCAAGTTTAATCTGTCTGATGTGGTGGCGGATAATACCTCTACCTCTGCTTATGTGGTCGGGCCGTGGGTCAAGCCGGATATTGATTTTACCAATCTGGGCATGGTGATGAGCTTTGATGGGCGGCCTGTGCAAATTGGTTCTTCTGCAGCCGTATTGGGGCATCCGCTTCGTGCGCTTGTGGCGGCGGCTAAACTGGTCGGCGAAGACGGCGGACGGTTGGAAGCAGGCTGGACAGTCATGGCAGGCGGTGCAACCGCTGCTGAAGCATTGACATCCGGTGTGCATGTGCGGCTCGAAGCCCAGAATATGGGTTCCGTCAGTTTCAGCGTGAAATAAAAAGTATAGAACATGACTATAGCAGAGTTAGACAACCCGGAAATTAGCCAAACCATTCAGGCAGGCGGGATCACCACCAATTACCATGACGTGGGGGAGGGTGATCCTGTGTTGCTCATTCACGGGTCCGGTCCGGGGGTGAGTGCCTGGGCCAACTGGCGCTTAACGATTCCTGAATTATCCAAACAAAACCGTGTCATTGCGTTGGATATGGTGGGGTTTGGCTATACGGAAAGACCGGAGGGTTTTTCCTATAGCATGGACGCATGGGTGGACCATGCCATTGGTCTATTGGACGCCTTGGGTATTGATAAAATATCTGTGGTCGGCAATTCATTCGGTGGGGCCTTGGCTCTGGCTCTGGCGATCCGCTATCAAGACCGTGTGGACAAGCTTGTCTTGATGGGCAGTGTCGGTGTGCCGTTTGACATTACCGATGGTCTGGATAAAGTCTGGGGCTATACGCCGTCTTTGGATAATATGAAGCAGCTTCTTGAGATTTTTGCTTATGATAACAGCTTGATGAGCGACGAATTGGCCCAGTTAAGATATGAGGCCAGCATGCGGCCGGGTTTTCAGGAATCTTATGCCAGTATGTTTCCGGCCCCGCGTCAAAACGGCGTTGATGCCATGGTCAGTGCGGCGGAGGATATTAAAGCTCTCCCCCATAAAACACTGATTATTCATGGGCGGGAGGACAAAGTGATCCCCCTACAAAATGCCTATCAACTTATGTCATATATTGATAATGCCCAGATGCATATCTTTGGCAAATGTGGTCATTGGACTCAAATTGAATATACCGATGATTTCAACCACATTGTTACAAGGTTTTTAGCAGGATAATCGGTGCCTACCGCCGTCTTTTTTTCTTCTTTTTCTTGGGCGACAGGATGTCTTTATATTCGCTGAGGGCTTTGCCCGTGATTTTCTGGGTGCCTTCTGCGGTCACATAGGAAAAGTCATAATCCGCAATGTAACGGTAATTGGCGATAGAAGCTCTGGATTTAGCAAAGGTTCTTTCAAAGAAATTCAGATGATCCATGATGTTGAAATGGTCAATCTTCCGGGTAAAACGGATCGTTCCGGTGAGACTGCCTGTATCATTCTTGGCCGTAATCTCTATGACAGTGGGATAGGAAGATTTTTTAGTCGCCTGTATGATATTTTTATAAGTAAGGGTGATATCGGAAAAGGATATCACGTCATTTGCCGCATTCTTCAGCGTGAGAAGACTGTCCTGCCGACCATCCGACCTTGTCTGGGCAGATAAAAAGGGCACAAGCCTATTCTTATCGCTGGCATCGTCAACAGAGGATAAACCGCTGATGCGTAGCCAGTTTTGCAACAAGCCCTCGACACGGCCGTTAAAGATGACATGGGTGCCAAAGCCCTGAACCTTGCCTTTGCCGACCTCAAAGGGTTGCTTTTCGTCATATTGGACACGCCAGTTTCTGTCGCCCTTAAAATAAGGCAGGTAAAAAGACGTTTCCATATAGTCTTTTTTGCGTTGGTGCCGTTGATGGTCGAGGGGAGGGATCGCGGCACTTCCGGTAATATCAATGACATTACGACCAACGGTTCCCACATGGATGTCATGTTTGTTGCCCGTACTTTTCAGGCGGTGTGTATGAATGAAAAGATCAAATTTTTCCGTATCAAAGCCCCATTTCCCAAAATTACGGCCATTCTTGATGATGGTGCGTTTGCCGTCCGGGCTGACCACTGTGGAAATCATGATTCCATGATCTCGTCCCACAGGCCACGGGAAGTTTGCCACAAGGAATTGGCTGGTGATAAAGGTGCCGTCCTCAAACAGGAAATGCTGTTCCCAATATTCCTTGTAGAATTTATCTTTCAGCATTTGGGGTTTGCTATGGTCCATCGCCAGAAGAGAAAATGGCAGCAGACAAATCAAAGACACAATGATAAATTTGATCAGTTTCAAGCGATAACTCCTTACAAATACGCAATCATTTTTTATATCACGATCTTTGATAAAAGGATATGGTTCACATATTTGACTATCCAAGATCGTTGTTTTCTTTGTATTTTATCGGTCAGGAATGTGTTCATAACGTGGCTGAGCCATAAGAAAAGCCACCCCCGGTTGATATCGAGAGTGGCTTTATCGCTTGTTTGAAATTAGCCTTTGGACATTTGTTCCCGTGCGGTGAGCAGCAGATCTTCCATTTCACGGCGAAGCTGATGTTCGGAAACATCCGCTTTGCTTTCGTCCAGATCGGCCTTAACTTTCCGGTAGACATCTTCATCGCCGACTTCTTCAAAGTCAGATGCGATGACTTGAGCGGCATAGGCATCTGCGGCGGCATCGGCCAACGCCATTTTGGCTGCGGCCCATAATCCAAGCAGTTTGTTGCGTCGTGCCATCACCTTGAAATCGAATTCTTCATTGCGGGCGAACTCTTTTTCATAGGCTTTTTCGCGGTCATCAAATTGGGTCATTTGTCCAATCTCCTTTAAAAAACTAATTCTCGTCATAAAATGCTGTTGTCTCTTATGTACGCCAGATAGCATTTTGTTTCCATAATTTTATATGGGTATGGCAACTTTATTTTTTAAGGCCTGACTCCAATTGTTTTCTCACGCCATTTGATATATGTTCGCCTCGCTTGATTCTATCAATCGAACCCGAATTTAGACGTTTATATTATCTGTTACAGGAAGCCTGACATGTCTCCAGAAAAAGCCCCAGAAATAGTTAAAGGTGAAAAACTTTACGAAGGTAAAGCCAAGATCCTTTACAAAGGCCCGGAAGAAGGCACAATCATTCAGTATTTCAAGGATGATGCCACCGCCTTTAATGCTCAGAAAAAGGGTACGATTACCGGCAAGGGTATCGTCAATAATAAGGTCACCGAATTGGTGATGAAACATCTGGAACGCATTGGTATCCCGACACATTTTATTGAACGGATTAATGACCGGGAACAATTGGTCCGGGAAGTGGAAATTGTACCACTAGAAGTTATTGTCCGTAACGTTGTGGCAGGAACCATGGCCAAACGGCTGGGCATAGAAGAGGGGACACGTCTGGAACGGCCTCTCATCGAATTTTCCTTGAAAGATGACGACCTTGGCGATCCGTTGATTGCAGAGGAGCATATCCTGTCGCTGGACCTTGCCGATGATGAGGAACTGAGCGAAATTTTCGACATGACTCACCAGATCAATGATTTCCTGCGCGGCCTGTTCGCCGGGATTGGCATTGAGCTTATTGATTTCAAACTTGAATATGGCCGGCTGTATGATGAAGATGGTCTTGGTTATCATTTAATCCTTGCCGATGAATTCAGCCCGGACAATTGTCGTCTGTGGGATATGGAAACCGGTAAAAAATTGGATAAAGACCGGTTCCGCCGGGATTTGGGCGGCGAAGCCGAAGCCTATCAGGAAGTCGCAAAGCGTCTTGGCATTACCCTTTAAAATATAGAAAGGCACATCGTGAAAGCACGTGTTCATATTACTTTAAAAAACGGCGTACTCGATCCACAGGGCAAGGCAATTCAGCATGCGCTGGTGGCCCTTGGTTTTAACGGCGTGGATGACGTCCGGCAGGGTAAATATATTGAACTGGACCTCGCCGAATCCGACCTGGACAAAGCGCGGGCTTCTGTTGAAGATATGTGCAAGAAACTCCTGTCCAATACGGTCATTGAGAATTACGCAATCGAGATCGAATAACTCACTATTTTAATCAGGATTCGTCCATGAAAACTGCTGTAATTGTATTTCCTGCCTCTAACTGTGATCGTGACATGATTGTTGCGCTGGAAAAAATCACAGGCCATAAACCCCATATCATCTGGCATCAGGATGAAGATATTCCCGATGTTGATCTGATTGCCCTTCCGGGCGGCTTTTCTTTTGGGGATTATCTGCGGTGTGGGGCCATGGCGGCCCGCTCACCCGTGACCCGAAAAGTCATTGAACATGCGGACAGGGGCGGTAATGTCATTGGTATTTGTAATGGTTTTCAGGTTTTGACCGAAACCGGGTTGCTGCCGGGGGCGCTAATGCGCAACGAAAGCCTGAAATTCATCTGTAAGGATGTGAACTTGCGGATAGAGAATAGCGACACGCCTTTCACCAATGCCTATGCGCAGGATCAGGTCATCAGCATTCCCATGGCTCACCATGACGGCAATTATTTTGCTGACGATGATACGCTGAAGGCATTGGAAGATGAAGGCCGTATTGTCTTCCGTTATGTGGACGCAGACGGTGAGGCGACCAAAGGTGCCAATCC
>JAESPY010000225.1 GCA_016765435.1 Emcibacter sp. | reverse complement strand
GTAAGGACATGTTTAATACTCTATTCTTTCAGCAAGCCAATGTGAAGACTGTCATCAAATTTACGCTGTTCCACGATGTTCAGACCATATCCTTCGATCCCCACCACATGCTGTTCCGTATTGGACAACAGGATCAGGTCGGACACACCCAGATCAACCAAAATTTGTGCCCCGATGCCATAATTTCTCAGAAAAGTTTCCGAATCCAGATTTTTCTTGCCAGTTTTTCGAGCAATTTGATCCGTAATAATCGTATTTGCCGTTTCGCGTAAATATACCACAACGCCGCATTCGGCCTTACCAATTTCAATCATGGCCCGATGTAGCTGACTACGGCGTGCGCCCTTCTCACTGAGCAGGTCATCAAACATATTAAAGGGATGCATACGAACCAAGGTTGGTTTCCCTTGTTGTGGCCGGCCCTTCACCAATGCGAAATGCTGTGCATTATCATCCTTCACGGCGTAAACGCGAAGTTTAAATTCTCCACCATATTCGGAATCCACCGTGGTTTCTTCAATACAGCCCACAAGATTATCCACCTTACGACGATAAGCAATCAGGTCGGCAATAGTCGCCACTTTCAAGCCATGCTTTTTGGCAAATTTAACAAGATCAGGCAACCGGGCCATGGTGCCGTCATCATTCATAATTTCACAGATTACACCCGCCGGGTTAAGCCCCGCCAGACGTGCCATGTCAACAGCGGCTTCCGTATGCCCTGCCCGGACCAGAACCCCGCCGTCCCGCGCCACAATGGGAAGCACATGTCCCGGCGTTACGATATCATCGGCCCCTTCGATAGAATTGATCGCCACCGCAATGGTATGCGCCCTATCCGCCGCAGAAATGCCCGTGGTGATGCCTTCTTTGGCTTCAATCGATACGGTAAAGGCGGTTTTGATACGGGCCCGGTTATTAGCGCTCATGGGCGGAACACCCAAAATTTCGGCACGTTTCTGATCCACGGTCAGGCAAATCAAGCCCCGGCCATATTTCGCCATAAAATTCACCGCATCCGGTGTCGCCATCTGGGCTGGGATAATCAGGTCGCCTTCGTTTTCCCGGTCTTCATCATCGACCAGAATAAACATGCGGCCATTCTTGGCATCTTCCAGAACATCTTCAATGGGGGAAAGGAACTTTTGGGGCATAAATTTGGATCTTCTTAGTTAAATTCATTCATTCTGGCCACATAACGGGCCAATATATCAATTTCGAGATTAACCTTGTCCCCGACTTTCACATCAGAGAAAGTTGTTTTCTCCTGCGTATGAGGGATGACATTAATGCCGAACACACTTGGTTTCTGATCTTCGTCGATCACTTCATTAACGGTCAAGGACACACCATTAATGGTTACTGATCCTTTTTCCGCAATATATTTTGCCAGATTTTGCGGAACTGAAAACAACATTCTCACGCTGTCACCTTCCGGAGTGATCGACTGAATTTCACCCATACCATCCACATGACCGGTAACAATATGGCCGCCCAATTCATCACCGACCTTCATGGCCCGTTCAAAATTAACCCGTGTCCCCTCAACCCAATCCCCAAGATTGGTACAGGACAATGTCTCTGCGGAGGCATCAACGGCAAACCAGTCGCTACCCTTGTCCACTACCGTCAAACAGACGCCGGAACACGCAATCGAGGCCCCGATGTCTATGCTGGCCGTATCAAAAGCCGTATTCAAGATGATACTGGTATCGCCTTTATGGGCAATGTTTCTGACTCTGCCAACGTCGGTAATTATTCCGGTAAACATTTTAGATTATAAACTCCTGCCAGATGTCATTTCCTGTTTGCCCGGTACGGACATGGACAAAATTTGGCATTTTCTTCAACTCATCCAATCCTGTTGAACCCAACGCCGACAGTCCGTCACCGCCAATCACACCAGACGATCGGAACCAATATAGTCGGTCTACCAGACTTGCCCGGATCAGGGAAGCATTAACTTGTGCGCCGCCTTCGCATAATAGTCTTGTGATGCCTTCTTCTGCCAGCAATTCCATCATCCGGGTTAAATCCACCCGGCCTTCTTTATTTGCGGCACAGGTTATCAGCTTTGCACCCTTGTTTTTCAGAGCCTCAAATTTTGGGCCATCGCTTGTCGTCGTTACCACCCATGTGGGTATTTTTTTTGCGGTTTCAAGAAGTTTACAGCTTTCGGGCATGGTGAGATGACTGTCGACTATAATCCGTACAGGCGACCAATCTTCTAGCCCCGGCAATCGGCAATCAAGAGACGGATCATCCGCCATTACCGTACCAACCCCAACCATGATCGCGTCATGATTGGCCCGCAACAAATGTCCTCTCTGACGAGATTCGGATCCGGTAATCCATTTACTTTGACCTGATGCTGTTGCCGTTTTACCATCCAGAGAACTGGCAATTTTTATCGTCACAAGCGGTTTTTTCTGGGATATTTTCTGGAAAAAACCCTGATTTACCTGCTTGGCTTCTGTTTGGCAGACACCAAAGTCGACCTGAATGCCAGCTTGTTCAAGCATTTTGAGCCCCCTGCCCGATACGCGGCTATCCGGGTCGCCAGTCGCGACCACAACCCGGCCAACCTTTGCCTTGATTAGACTTTCGGCACAGGGCGGGGTTTTTCCGTGATGAGCGCAAGGTTCCAGCGTGACATAGGCCACGGCCCCCTGTGCGGCGTCTCCCGCTTGCGCCAAGGCTTGCGTTTCTGCATGTGGGCGACCGCCCCGGCCCGTGAATCCCCGGCCCACCACATGGCCCAGACCGTCAATAATCACACAACCAACCGCAGGATTGGGCCATGTGACGCCAAGGCCACGACGAGGCAATCCCAGAGCCATCTTCATATAGTTGCTGTCTTTTCTCACGGTATTTTCTACCCTAATCTGCGAGATCGGCAATCTGTTCGACGAATTTCTCGAAATCCTTGGCTTCCCGGAAGTCTTTATAGACAGAGGCATAGCGCACATAAGCCACCGTATCCATATTCTGTAGACCTTCCATGATCAACTTACCGATGTCTTCTGTCCGAACCTCGGATTCGCCAAGGCTTTCCAATTGCCGAACAATGCCATTAATCAACAGTTCAATACGATTTTCCTCAATCGGGCGTTTACGCAGTGCCAGATTAATCGAACGTTCCAGTTTTTCCCGTTCGAAAGGAACCTTCTTGCCGCTTTTCTTCAGCACCGTCAATTCCCGAAGCTGCACCCGCTCAAAGGTGGTAAAACGCGCGCCACAGCTATTACATGACCGCCGCCGCCGAATGGCCGAATTATCCTCGGTCGGGCGGCTGTCTTTTACCTGAGTATCGTCATTTCCACAAAATGGGCAACGCATTGATTTCTTCCTTGCATGGGACTATTGGATTGAAAGTTAATAGATGGGAAAATCTTTGCACAGGGCAATGACTTTTTCCTGCACGGCTTTTTCCGCTACGCTATTATCGTCCGGACTGGCCTTAAGCCCTTTGAGGATTTCAATGATATAATCCCCAATCATTTCGAACTCATGAACCCCAAAGCCACGGGTTGTTCCCGCCGGAGACCCCAGACGGATACCTGACGTGACCATTGGTTTTTCAGGAT
>JAESPY010000224.1 GCA_016765435.1 Emcibacter sp. | reverse complement strand
GGGGTTTCTTTTTTTGCTGACGGAAAGACTTCAGTAACCGGAGCCGACAAGGCGAAGACAAGCGCCAGTGCGCGCCCGAGCTAATGCGAGGACGGGGGAGCACCCACGGTGCGGGTGCAGAGCCCCCTCCAACTAAAAAGTTGATCTTTTCCCCTGTTTTCCGTAACGTCCCTTTATGGAATTCATTGAACTATATTTACCCTTAATCCTGCTCATGCTCGCCACCGGTCTTGTCGGCGGGGTCATGGCAGGATTAATGGGAATTGGCGGCGGAATTGTCATTGTCCCGGTGCTGGAATTTGCCTTGGGCTTCATTGGCGTCGATCCCCAAATTCGCATGCATGTTGCCGTGGCGACGTCTCTTGCCACCATCATTCCAACGTCCATTTCATCTTCAAGAGCCCATCACAAACGCGGCGCAGTGGATTTTTCATTGGCCCGGCACTGGGGTCCTGCCATATTTTTCGGCGCAACCATCGGCACTTGGCTAGCGGCACAGGCGGACAGCGCTAGCCTCTCGGCTATCTTTGCGATTGTTGCCTCCTTTATTGCCCTGAAGATGATCCTGCCTCTGGAAAATATCCGGCTGACAAAGGCCGTTCCCAAAGGCCCCCTTGGTCAACTGTGTCCCGGCATAATCGGTATGGTTTCCACCATGATGGGCATTGGCGGCGGTGCCATGAGCGTCACCGCCCTGACCATATTTAATGTCCCCATTCACCGGGCCGTGGCGACCTCGGCATTTTTCGGATTGCTGATTGCGGTTCCCGGCACCATCGGCTTTATGATAACGGGACAGGGCAACGCCTTATTACCCCCCGGCAGCATAGGATTTGTCAATGTGATCGGCTTTTTAATTCTGTCCCCGGCAACGTTTCTGGCCGCGCCCCTTGGCGTCAGGATCGCCCACGCGCTAACCCAGAGGCAACTCAGCATAACCTTTGGAAGTTTTTTGATGATTGTGGCGGTTCGAATGCTGTACCGTACTTTTATGTCATAAGATAAAGAGGAAAAAATGTCCCAAATAGAATCCTGTTTCAATCTTGAAGATTTTCGCCAGCGCGCCAAGAAATATCTGCCGCGCATGGTCTTTGATTATATGGATGGCGGGGCCGATGATGAAGTCACGCTCCAGCGCAATCGGGACAGTTTTCCAAAATTTCAATTGATGCCCCGCGCACTACGGAATGTGGAAAATATTGACCTGTCGACAACCGTCCTTGGACAAAAGGTTGATCTTCCGGTCTTGATCTCCCCCACAGGTCAAACGCGCATGTTCCACCATACGGGCGAGGGCGCTGTAGCCCGGGCAGCAGCAAAAGCCGGGACCATATATTCTCTGTCATCAGTTTCCAGCACCTCCATAGAAGACACCGCCAAGATCACCGACAGCGCCAAATGGTTCCAGATTTATGTCTGGCGCGACCGGGAGGTTGTCCGCGAATTTATGGCCCGTTGCCGGGAAAGCGGCTATCATGCCCTGTGTCTGACGGTGGACTTACCCGTGCATGGCAATCGGGAACGGGATTTACACAGTGGGCTGAATTTTCCCCTGTCCCTGACCGCAAAGATGGTCGCAGATGTCCTGCGCCATCCGCGTTGGCTGTATAATTATATCACCAACCCGAATATTGAAATTGCCAATATGGTTGGCTCTACCCATGCCCATATTGCCAATGAGAGCAATCTGTTGGGCTATATCGCCAAGCAATTTGACCCCAGCGTAGATTGGGATGATGTGGCCTGGATGATTAACGAATGGAACGGGCCTTTCCTGATTAAAGGCATCGTTAATCCAGAAGATGCCAAACGGGCTGTGGATGTTGGGGCCGATGGCATCATCATATCCAATCACGGCGGTCGTCAACTTGACTATATGCCGCCAACCATCGAGGTCTTGCAGGATATTGTACAAGCCGTGTCAGGCCGGGCGGAAATCCTGTTGGATGGCGGTGTGCGGCGCGGCACCGATGTGATAAAGGCTTTGGCCCTTGGGGCCACGGCGGTGATGATCGGTCGGCCCTATCTCTATGCGCTGGCCGCGGGCGGTGAGGCGGGAGTTGACCGGATGTTTGAATTGTTGCGGGAAGAGATCAGCCGGGATATGGCCTTGCTGGGCTGTACAAAAATTTCAGACCTGACGCCGGAATTCATCCACAGGCCCTGAGCCGTATCAGGTCTGGCTTTTTTAAAAACCTATGATCACATCCTGCAGGTCTTTTTTATGGAGCAGGTTTACATGCCCTCCCTCCCGGTTATGGACGGTGCATTTCGGTCCTCTGTTGCGCATCATTTCCACCTCATGATCGGGAACGATGGATTTTTTGGCCCGTATCAAAAGAGTCGGTGCCGTGATCTGATCATAATGATGCCAGAGATCAAAATCCTGCCCATGCAGGCTGAACTGATTGGCCAGAGCCGGATCATTCTGAAAGGTGAATTTGCCGTCATCGCCCTGACGGCACCATGTTTCGGCCAGATGCCGCCATCTTTTATCGTCCAGCACCAGTCCGCCTCGGGACAGCATATCCCTGAGATAGGCTTCAAATTCGGGAAAGCTCTCGAAATGGGGCGGGTTAGCAATATTTTTCATGGCGGCCTGCCGCAGCCAGTCGGGAAATCCCGGCCCCACATCATCAAGCACAAGGTGGGTTATGGGACATTCCGTCATAATCGCGCCAAGCACAATGCCCAGACCACCGCCCTTTGACGCCCCGATCCAGCGCACCGACGTGAGGCCCAACTGCCGTACAAGATCACGGGCCATAGCCGCATAGGCGGTCAGGCCGGGGTCCTGCTTTTTATCATGGGTCCAGTCGGACAGGCCACACCCAATGGAATCCGGGCAGATCACATGATAATCCTCGCTCAGGCGAGCCGCCAATTCCTCATGATCCCGACAGGTTCCGGTGACACCATGCCAGATGATAACCGTATCCCGAGCCGGATTCCCCCATTCCAGAAAATGAATATTCCGACCCTGACAGGTCAGAAAGCGGGATTGTGCTGTGGGTATTTTTTTAACGGGACTGTCTCCATTCTTGATACCAGATAGTAAGGAGGTTTAATGATTATGGCTACCCATAACAACGATAAAAGATTATGATTTCCCCCAAAGACAAAGAACGAAGACATAAGCGATGACGAAAAAGTTTAAAAGAAGATCTCTCATTCTGGAAAAAGCCAACCAGCTGTTCACCGACAAGG
>JAESPY010000223.1 GCA_016765435.1 Emcibacter sp. | reverse complement strand
GCGGGCGCCAACCCCGGCCCCGCCGGATATCGGCGCGGCGGCCCCTTGACCGTCACCGATTGCAATATTCTTCTGGGCCGTTTAAATCCTGATTCTTTCCCACAGGTTTTTGGACCAGATGCCGACCTGCCTCTTGACCGGGATATTGTTCGTGAGAAATTTCAAGACATCGCGGATCAAATGACAGATGCGCCCTCATTAGAACATATCGCCGAAGGGTTTCTGACCATTGCGGTGGAGAATATGGCCGCCGCCATCAAGAAAATCTCCACCCAGCGGGGCTATGATGTCAGTCCTTATACTTTGCTCAGTTTTGGCGGCGCGGGTGGACAGCATGCCTGTAAAGTCGCCGACCGTTTGGGCATGAAACGGATCTTCCTGCATCCCCTTGCCGGGGTTTTGTCGGCCTTGGGCATGGGGCTTGCCGACTTACGGGTGCTGAAAGAACAGGCCATCGAACAGCCTTTGACGTCGGAAAACCTGAATACAATCACCCGCACCGCCGCCGACCTGTCACGGGCCGCGCAACAGGAATTATCTGACCAGAATATTGCCGATATAAAGCTGATCCAGAAACTGCATGTTAAATATCTGGGCAGTGACAGCAGCTTGGCCGTACCGCTGACATCACTCCATGACCTTACAGATGCGTTTGAACAACAGCACCGTCAGCAATTCGGCTTTATATCCCCGGAAAAAACTTTGATTGTCGAGCAATTATCCGTGGAGGCATACGGCGGGGGAGAAGACGTCGGCCTCTCGCTCTCCACGCCACAAAGGGACGCGACACCCCCGGAAAACCATCAGAAAATCTATTCCGGCGGTAAATATCACCGCTGTCCAGCCCTTCACCGGGATCATCTGCGCCCCGGTCAGCGCATCACGGGGCCTGCTGTCATTCTGGAAGATCACGGCACCAATATTATCGAGGACGGTTGGCAGGGCTATCTTGACGCACAGAACAACCTCATTCTGGAACGGACGGAAGATATGCTGCGTACCGCCGCCCCCGGCACCAATGCCGACCCGGTGATGCTGGAAATTTTCAACAATCTGTTCATGTCCATTGCCGAACAGATGGGGGCTGTTCTGGAAAAAGTCGCCCATTCGGTCAATATGAAAGAACGGTTGGATTTCTCCTGCGCCCTGTTTGACGGCGAAGGTAATCTGGTGGCCAACGCGCCCCATATGCCCGTGCATCTTGGCTCCATGGGGGCCAGCGTCAAGGCGATTATGACCGCCAACCGGGATAGTATGAAAGAGGGCGACAGCTTTCTGCTCAACGATCCCTATAACGGCGGCACCCACCTGCCCGATATGACGGTGATTACGCCCTATTTCAGGGATGAGACGGAACAGCCGCTGTTTTATCTGGCCACGCGAGGTCATCATGCGGATATTGGCGGAAGCACCCCCGGTTCCATGCCGCCCATGTCACAGAGCATCGAAGAAGAAGGCATCCTGTTTGATAATTTTCATCTTGTGGCGCAGGAAAAATTTCAAGAAGACGCCCTGCTCAAAAAACTCGCCCAAGGCCTGTTTCCCGCCCGTAATCCGGCCCGAAACATCGCCGACCTGAAAGCCCAAATTGCCGCCAACGCCAAAGGCCGACAGGAACTGGACCGTATGATCGGCGAATTCACCCTGCCCGTGGTCACGGCCTATATGACCCATGTGCAGGACAATGCCGAAGACGCCGTGCGCCAAGCCATCGGGAAGTTGAAAAATGGTCACTATGATTATCCGCTGGATAACGGTGCCCATATCAAGGTCAGGATCACTATTCATGCCGAAACCCAGCGAGCCACCGTTGATTTTACCGGCACCAGTGCTCAACTGAACAGTAATTTCAATGCCCCACTAGCCATTTGCCGCGCTGCGGTTCTGTATGTTTTCCGTTGTCTGGTCGAGGATGATATCCCCCTGAATGAAGGTTGCCTCGCGCCGTTGGATATTATCGTGCCTAAAGGCTGCCTGCTGAACCCGACACCACCCGCCGCGGTGGTCGCCGGAAATGTGGAAACTTCTCAGGCGGTGGTCAACGCGCTGTTTCTGGCCCTTGACGTCATGGCGGCGGCGCAGGGAACCATGAATAACTTTACCTTTGGTGACGATGAATTTCAATATTACGAAACCATCGCCGGGGGCATGGGCGCGACCCGCTATAACGACGGGGCCAGCGCCATTCAATCCCATATGACCAACAGCCGCCTGACCGATCCAGAGGTATTGGAATGGCGCTATCCGGTAACGCTGGAGAAATTTGAAATCCGCAAAGACAGTGGCGGTGCGGGTAAATTTTGCGGCGGTAACGGCGTCATTCGCCATATCCGTTTCAATCACCCCATGACGGCGGCGATCATCTCTAATCACCGAACCATTGCCCCGCCCGGACTTGAGGGCGGAGAAGGTGGCACCTGCGGCAAAAACCATATCTTGCGGCAGAATGGTCAAATTGATAAGCTACCGTCTGCGGCAGAGACAGATATGCAGCCGGGAGATATTTTCGTTGTGGAAACACCAGGTGGCGGCGGTTTTGGCCCCGCGCCCTTAAAAAAGGACTGAACATATGAGTGATAAACCTGCGCCCCCCTATTATGCGGTGATTTTTTCCAGCGTCCGCACCGATAATGATGACGGCTATGCCCAGACCATTGACCATATGCTGGACCTTGGCCTGAAACATCCGGGCTGTTTGGGGTTCGATAACGTGAGCGAAGGCGACACGAGTATTTCTGTGTCCTATTGGAAAGATCTGGAGAGCATCAAAAGCTGGAAACAGGTCGCCGACCATATCACCGCACAGAAGCTGGGCCGGGAAAAATGGTATAAAAGCTACACTACCCGCATCGCACTGGTTGAACGGGAATATTCTTATGAGAAGTCAGAGAACTAGAACATACCGTTTTTAAGGATGGCAAGGCGACTTGTATAATAGTACATGAGCCGAAGCCTAACGCTGTCCATGCTTAAAAACGGTATGTTCTAAAACGGCCAGAGCCAGAAGCCGCGGTCCAGACTGCTTTCGCATTTCTTTAACTGGGCAGCATATTGCAGACTGCTGGCCTTAACCTTACGCGCCACCCCCATCAACCATTTTTTCTTGCGGTATGTCTTGCGCTTAAAACCGCCGTGGCCCTCGTGATAGGCCAGATATTGCAGTTCCGCATCCCATTTGGAAATGCCCAGCGTTTTCTGACTCACATCCGTGTACCAGCCGATGAAATCCACCGCATCAGAGAAATTATCCCGGTCGGCTCCGCGGTTTCCGGTTTTCTGTTTATACCAGTCCCACGTGCCGTCCTTGACCTGTGCATAACCATATGCCGTTGATTTACGGCCCCACGGGATCACCCAAAAAATATGGGTGCGTTCCGTTTTGGCATTATGTTTGAAAGATGATTCCTGTTTGATGATCGCCAATTGCACATGAATTGGTGTGCCGTAGCGTTTCTTGACTGACCGCATTGCCTTATACCAGCCGCTTTTTTCCTTAAATATAGCGCAACTGTCATTGATATTGCGGGGCGGCGTGGTGCTACAGCCGCCCAACAAAGCAAATACGGTCAAAGCAACAAGAAAAGATCTGATGATCATCGCAATCCTATACAATTTTTCTGGCCTGAAATATTTCTGACCTAAATAATATTACTGGCGAGCCAGCGTCTGGCCACGTCTAACTCGACACCCCGGCGGCGGGCGTAATCCTCTAACTGGTCCTCATCAATTTTACCGATGCCGAAATATTGGCTTTTCGGATGACCGAAATAATAACCTGATACAGCAGCAGTTGGCAACATAGCCATGCTATCGGTCAGCGTAATGCCCGCGTTCTGCTCCACATCTAACAGCTTGAACAGGCTGGGTTTAGTCGTATGATCCGGGCAAGCCGGATAACCGGGAGCCGGACGAATGCCTTGGTATTTCTCCTTGATTAATTCCTGATTGCTCAGACTTTCATCGGCGGCATAGCCCCATAATTCTTTCCGGACCCGCTCGTGCATATGTTCTGCAAAAGCTTCCGCCAGACGGTCGGCAAGGGCCTTCAGCAAAATATCGTTATAATCATCAAAGTTGGCTTTATATTCTTTTAGCTTTTCCTCGATACCAATGCCTGTTGTCACGGCAAAACCACCTATATAATCGGCCTTACCACTGTCTTTCGGCGCGACGAAATCAGCCAGACACATATTATGTTTCCCGGACCGTTTTTTGGTTTGCTGACGCAGAAACGGCACCGTATCCAGAATAGTATCCCGACTTTCATCCGTATAAATTTCAACATCATCCCCAATGGCGTTGGCCGGCCAAAATCCGATAACGCCCCGCGCCGTCAACCATTTTTCATCCTGAATGGATTTCAGCATGGCTTCCGCATCCCGGAATAAGTCCGTTGCCGTCTCCCCAACCACCTCATCGGTTAAAATCCGCGGATAATTTCCCGCCAATTCCCACGTACGGAAGAACGGCGTCCAGTCAATCCGGTCCACCAACTGGCCCAAATCATAATCATCAAAAGATTTTACCCCAAGGAAAGAAGGTCTCGGCGGTGTATAATCGGCCCAATCGATGGGGTATTTATTTTCCCGACAATCGGCAATAGTCACCCGCTCCCGTTTTGTCCGGCCCCGGGCATGACGCTCGCGCATTTCCTGATATTCATTGGCAACCTGCGCCACGTAATCTTCTTTCCGCGTGTCACTGAGCAGGTTACTGGCAACGCCCACCGCCCGCGAAGCATCCAAGACATGAATTACCGGATGATCATAATGGGGCGCGATCTTTACCGCTGTATGGATTTTTGACGTGGTTGCCCCGCCAATCATCACCGGAATATTAAAGTTTTCGCGCTGCATTTCGCTGGCCACCTGTGCCATTTCCTCCAGAGAAGGCGTGATCAGGCCCGACAGCCCAATGATATCAACCTTTTCTTCTCGGGCGGTTTTCAGGATTTTGTCATAAGACACCATGACGCCAAGATCGACAATTTCGTAATTATTACATTGCAATACAACACCGACGATATTCTTGCCAATGTCATGGACATCGCCCTTGACCGTGGCCATCAGGATTTTACCCTTGGTGATGATGCCACCGGATTTGGCTTTTTCGGCCTCAATGAACGGCATAAGATAGGCCACGGACTGTTTCATCACCCGCGCCGATTTTACCACCTGCGGCAGGAACATCTGACCGGACCCAAACAGGTCGCCAACCACATTCATGCCATCCATCAACGGGCCTTCGATAACTTCTAAGGCCAGATCGTATTCCTGACGGGCTTCTTCGGTATCTTCTTCGATAAAGGCGGTGATGCCCTTGACCAATGAATGAGACAGACGTTCTGCCACCGGGGCCTCACGCCAGCTCAAATCTTCCTTGATCTGGATGCCTTTTTCGCCCCGGAATTGCTCGGCGATCTCCAACAAACGATCGGTGGCGTCATCCCGGCGGTTGAGGATCACATCTTCCACCCGCTCGCGTAGGTCTTTGGGGATTTCCGAATAAACCGTAATCAACCCCGCATTAACGATACCCATATCCATGCCCGCATTGATGGCATGATAAAGAAATACGCTATGCATGGCTTCTCGCACCAGGTTATTGCCCCGGAAAGAGAAGGACACATTACTGACCCCGCCCGACACATGGACATAGGGCAAAGTTGCCTTGATGATGCGGGTCGCTTCAATGAAATCGACGCCGTAATTATTATGTTCCTCGATCCCCGTGGCAACGGCAAAAATATTGGGGTCAAAGATAATATCTTCCGGTGGGAAACCGACCTCATTGACCAAAACATCATAGGACTTGGTGCAGATTTCCACTTTCCGTTCCAAGCTGTCCGCCTGACCCTTTTCATCAAAGGCCATGACCACGGCGGCGGCCCCGTAATCCCGGATTAACTTGGCTTGGGCAATGAAGTTTTCTTTGCCTTCCTTCATGGAAATACTATTGACCACGGCCTTGCCCTGCACGCATTTCAGGCCGGCCTCGATCACGGACCATTTAGAGCTGTCGATCATCACGGGCACCCGGGAGATATCCGGCTCGGACGCAATCAGGTTGAGGAATGTGACCATGGCCTGCTCACTGTCGAGCATTGCCTCATCCATATTAACGTCAATGATCTGCGCCCCGGCTTCCACCTGTTGACGGGCCACGGCGAGAGCGGCAGGAAAATCATCATTCAGGATCAGCTTTTTGAATTTGGCCGAGCCGGTGACATTGGTGCGTTCCCCGACATTTATAAAAATCGCACTTTTCTTTATTTTTGGGTTTTTCATTTCTGGATTACCTCAAATGGTTCAAGACCCGACAGGCGCATATGGCGGTCGGTCTCCGGTATTTTGCGGGGAGCAACCCCCGATACGGCATCGGCGATGGCCTTGATATGGGCCGGTTCCGTCCCACAACAGCCGCCAACGATATTCAACAGGCCGCTCTCCGCCCATTCTTTTAACTGGGTAGACATTTCATCGGGGCTTTCTTCATATTCACCCATTTCATTGGGCAATCCCGCATTGGGATGCGCCGAAACGCCCGTATCGGCAATCTTTGACACCGACACAATATGCTGACGCAGGTCTTTGGCCCCCAGCGCACAATTAAAGCCGATACTGATCGATTGGCATGGCGCACCGAATACCAAAAGGCTTCTGCGGTTTGCCCGGACAATGTCCGGCCGGACGCATCTGTTATGGTGCCTGAAATCATCACGGGCAGTTCCTTGCCCACATCGGCGAAGGTCTTGTTGATAGCAAAAATCGCCGCCTTGGCATTCAGGGTATCAAAAATGGTTTCAATCATAATAAGATCCGCCCCGCCGTCGATCAATCCTTTGGTGGCTTCGATATAATTTTCCACCAGTTCGTCAAAAGTCACATTGCGAAAAGCCGGATTATTCACATCCGGCGACAGGGACGCAGTGCGGCTTGTGGGGCCAAGCGTGCCAACCACAAAGCGCGGCTTGTCCGGCTCTGCTGCGGTGAATTCATCGGCGACCTCGCGGGCGATAGCGGCACCTTGCTTGTTCAATTCATAGGCCAGTTCCTCCATGCCGTAATCGGCCTGTGAAACGCGGGTGGAATTAAAGGTGTTGGTTTCCACCATATCGGCCCCGGCGGCATAATACTGACGGTGAATATCCTGAATGACGTCCGGCTGGGTCAGGGTGAGAAGATCGTTATTGCCCTTCACATCTTGTGACCAGTCGGCGAAACGCGTGCCGCGATAATCCGCCTCGGTAAATTTATGCCGCTGAATCATGGTGCCCATGGCCCCGTCCAGAACCAATATCCGGTTTTTTAACGCCTCTTTCAATATTTCGCTCATTTGCTTACTCCCTCTGGTCTGACGCCCAGAAAATGACATATGGTGGTGGTCAACTCGGACCGGTTCAGGGTATAAAAATGGAAATTCTTCACCCCGCCCTGATAAAGCCGCATACATTGCTCCGCCGCGACTGTCGCCGCCACGTGACGCCGGATTTCCGGGCGATCGTCAAGCCCCTCAAACAGACTTTCCAGCCATTTGGGGATACTAGTGCCGCAACGGGCGGAAAAATTCTTTGCCTGAGAAAAATTGGTCATGGGCATGATCCCCGGAATGACCGGCACTGTAATTCCAGCCGCCAAAACCTTGTCCATGAAACGGAAATACATATCCACATCAAAGAAATACTGGGTGATGGCCTGATCAGCCCCCGCATCGATTTTCCGCTTTAAATTATCAATATCCGCTTGCTGATCGACAGAATCCGGGTGGCTTTCAGGATAGGCCGCAACCGACAGACGGAAATCACCAATCTTCTTTAAACCTGCCACCAGATCGGCCGCATTGACATAACCATCCGGGTTCGGGGCATAAGCTGCACCTATGGTTGGCATATCCCCCCGCAGGGCGACAATATGCCGGACCCCCATGTCCCAATATTCACGAGCGATATCATCAATCTCGCCGCGCGATGCCGCCACACAGGTCAGATGCGCTGCCGGGACAAGGTCCGTTTCTTTCAGGATACGGGCAATGGTGGAATGGGTCCGCTCTCGCGTGCTGCCCCCGGCCCCATAAGTGACAGAAACCATTTCAGGGTTTAGAGGTGCCAATTTGCGAACGCTGGTCCACAGGGCTTCCTCCATCTTGTCCGTTTTCGGCGGAAAAAATTCGAAAGAGACTTTAAGGTCTTTAGCCGGTGTAGCAAAAAGACTGGGCGCTAAGCGACCAGATTTTGTCGTTTCATTTATAATTTCAGGCACAATATATACTCGTTAAATAATTAAATTTTATTGGCAACCCATATGGACAGGTCCAGTTCTTTCCCCTCCAGATGCATAGCCGGGTCGCTTTTTAGCCCGACTTTATCGAGCCAGCCGATCACCTCTTCATCCTTAAAGCCAAGACGGTGGTGGGCCTGATCATCGCGCAGATATTCCAGTTTATGGGGCGCAAAATCGACCACAATAACCCGGCCATTCTGCCGCAACAGACGACTGGTTTCGCGTAAGGCCGCACTGGGATCATCGGCGAAATGCAAAACCTGATGGATGAGAATAAGGTCCATGGAACCACTGGCCAGCGCAAGGTCATACATATCCCCCTGACGCACCTGACAATTATGAAGTTGTGCCCGTTCCAGATTAACCCGGGCGATGCTGAGCATTTCCCGGCTCAAATCAATGCCGGTTCCCCGGCCAATGCGGTCCGCAAACACCTCTAATATGCGGCCTGTTCCGGTTCCCACATCCAGAAAATCATGGATTTTCATGTCCGAGGTGATCTCCAGTAGAATTTTCTCCACATCCCCTTCCGAGATATAAAGCGACCGGATGCGGTCCCAGTCTGCGGCATTTTCTTTGAAATAACGGCTGGCTTTTCCCTTGCGCTCTTCCTTTATTTCCGCCAGACGTTCGCTGTCATGCTGTAAAATCTGCTCGGAAAAAGGAATATATTTCATAATGGCACGGGCAAGGTCACCTTCGGGACCGCCTTCGGCCAGACGGTAAAAAATCCATGTGCCTTCCCGGTAACGCTCCAGCAGACCCGCTTCACACAATAGCCGCAAATGGCGGGATACCCTTGGCTGGCTCTGGCGCAATATGGTCACCAGTTCCGTCACTGTCAGTTCCCCTGTCTGAAACAGGGCCAATATGCGCAGGCGGGTTTCTTCGCCCACAGCCTTCAACGCATTTAACATTCTGTCAAAAGCAATTTCCATAACACTACTACTACTTTGATTTCCCAATCTTTACTTTATATAAAGATATATATAAAGATATATTTATATAAAGTAAAGATTTGAAATTAACGCTTTTGTGATTATTTACAGGCTATGGTCCCTTGCAAATGGTTAACATGTCCATTACAACTTTATTTATATGTATATTCTGAAAGATTTTTTATGATATTTGTCCGTGCATTACGCGGTATATTTTCCCTGAAGCCCGGGTTTTCCTGTCGAAAGATTGCCGTGATACTTTTGTCTGTCACGTTACTATCCGCCGCAGGCTGCGCGAAACGTCCGCCCGCTTCTGACCCGCAGGCCCTTTCCGCCTATCTGGGAGCCAATGATCCACTGGAGCCAATGAACCGGGCGATTTTCTCTTTCAATCAAGGGTTCGATGATATCCTGCTGGAACCTGCCGCTCGTTTTTACCGACAGTTTGGCCCACCGGATATCCGCAAGGGCATTTCAAATTTTGTCAATAACTGGCGCGAGCCTGTAACCTTTGTCAATGATGTTCTACAGGGTGAGCCCTCCCGCGCGGGGACAACCCTGACCCGTTTTCTGATCAACAGCACCTTTGGTTTGCTGGGAATGTTAGATACAGCCACCTATTGGGGCATTGAACATCACAGCGAAGATTTCGGCGAAACATTTGCCGTCTGGGGCTTTAGCGAAGGCCCCTATATCATGTTGCCCATCCTTGGGCCGTCCAATGCTCGGGACCTTTCCGGCTTTGTGGTTGATTTCTTTTATGATCCGGTCAGCCTGTGGCTCAGCCATGAAGGCTGGACCTATGTGCGCTATGGTCGTCTTGCCCTGCGCGGTCTGATTTACCGGGAAGAAAATCTGGAAACGCTGGATGACCTAGGCAAATCGTCCACGGACTTTTATGCCACCATCCGTAGTGCTTATCGTCAATTACGGAACTATGACATCAATAACGGCGTGCTCGACATTAACGCCGATGATGATTTGTTCGATGAAGATTTTGACGACGAAGACTTCTAATAAGAAAGGTCAGAAGCAATGCCTCTGACCTTTTCTTTAATTTCTGGATCTTTAACTTACCTGTCTTTAAATTACCGGGTGAGCTTTTTATACTGCAGCTTATGAGGCCGATCCGCCGCCGCACCAAGTCTTCTGTGACGGTCTTTGTCGTAATCCTCATAGTTGCCTTCAAACCAGACCACTTCCGAATTGCCTTCAAAGGCCAAGATATGCGTGGCGATCCGGTTCAGGAACCAGCGATCATGGGAAATGATAACAGCGCAACCGGCGAAATCTTCCAGAGCCGCTTCCAAAGCACTCAAGGTTTCCACATCAAGGTCATTGGTTGGTTCATCGAGCAGCAACACATTAGCAGGTGTCCGCAACATTTTCGCCAAATGCACCCGGTTACGTTCCCCGCCGGAGAGCTGACCCAGTTTTTTCTGCTGGTCGGTGCCTTTAAAGTTAAAGTTGCCCACATAAGCCCGCGTATGCACTTCCCGGCCATTGAAATTGAAAATATCAAGACCGTCAGAAATTTCTTCCCAAACTGTTCTGCTATCATCCAATGAGTCCCGGCTTTGGTCCACATAGCCCAGAAGAACTGTTTCCCCTACTCTGAGCGAGCCAGAATCCGGTTGTTCAAGTTTGGTAATCACCTTGAACAGGGTTGTTTTACCAGCCCCGTTGGCCCCGATAATGCCGACGATACCACCGGGCGGCAGTCTGAAGTTCAAGTCATCAATCAACAGCTTGTCGCCAAAACCCTTGCACAGATGTTCCGCCTCAATCACCACATTACCAAGACGTGGCCCCACGGGGATTTGAATCTGGGCATCAGAATTGCGGCCTTCCTGTGCCGCCGCCAACAGATCGTCATAGGCATTGATCCGGGCCTTGCTTTTGGCCTGACGGGCTTTTGGCGATTGTCTGATCCACGCCAGTTCCCGTTTCATGGTTTTCTTGCGCGACGCTTCGACTTTTTCTTCCTGAGCGATACGCTTTTCTTTTTGTTCCAGCCAGTCGGTATAATGGCCCTGATATGGAATCGCCCGGCCCCGGTCAATTTCCAGAACCCAGTTGACCACATTATCAAGGAAGTAACGATCATGGGTCACCAGAATGACAGTGCCGGCATATTCTTTCAGGTGATTTTCCAGCCACGCCACAGATTCCGCATCCAAATGGTTGGTTGGTTCATCAAGCAGCAGAATTTCCGGTTTGGCCAACAGCAAACGACATAGGGCTACCCGGCGACGCTCGCCCCCGGACAGGACCGTCACATCGGAATCCTTTGGCGGACAGCGCAGGGCTTCCATGGCCAGTTCAACCCGGCCATCCAGGTCCCAGGCATCGGCGGCATCAATCTTTTCCTGTAGCTCGCCCTGCTTGGCAATCAGGTCATTCATTTCATCGTCGGACGTAGGTTCGGCAAATTTAAGGCTGATCTCGTTGAATTCAT
>JAESPY010000222.1 GCA_016765435.1 Emcibacter sp. | reverse complement strand
TGAAAATACTGAACTTGCCGGAGCTTCTCATGAATCCACAATATGCTGATAATAGCCAAAGGGTTCAGAACAGAGCCAAACTCGATCAGTTAATCCAGGCGATCTTCTCTCAATATGCCACGGATGAATTGGTCGGCAATTTGAAGGACGCCCGCATTGCCTTTGGCATGCTTAATGATGTGGCCCATCTGTCCGGCCATGGCCAATTAAGGCGCAAGATGGCTCCAACAGAAGGCGGGGATATTGAGTTGGTTGCATCGCCCGTTCGTTTTGACGGAGAGGATGTGGCTTTTGGGCAGGTTCCGGCCTTGGGGCAGCATAACAGTATGATCCGCGATGAATTCTCCAAAGAATGAAAGACGTCTTATCTTTAGAGGCGGCATAATCGCTAACAGCCTCCTTAAAAACTGCGATCCATGATGAGATCACGGTTGCAGGCGGCTTTTATTCGCTGGTATTAAATTGCGCCGGGCGCTTATCTATGAAAGCTCCGATGCCTTCTTTGGCTTCTTTATGAAGCAGATTATTGACCATCACCTCACAGGAAAAATCATAGGCCTTGGCCAGTGGCATTTCGGCCTGCTGATAAAAGGCCTCTTTGCCAATTTTCAGGGTGGCGGCACTTTTCAGGCACAGCTTCTGGCAGTAATCATCCACGGCCGCATCTAGGTCGTCTTGCGGGACAATCTGATTGATCAAACCATAGGATAAGGCCGTTGGCGCATCAATAACATCGCCAAGCAGCAGCATTTGCATGGCCTGCTTCCGGGTAACATTCCGGCTTAGGGCAACCATAGGGGTGGAACAGAATAAACCAATATTCACACCGGGGGTGCAGAAACGGCTGCTCTCCGTGGCAATGGCCAGATCACAACTCGCGACCAATTGACAACCTGCGGCGGTTGCCATGCCCTGAACTCTGGCGATAACGGGTCTGGGGTGATTGACAATCGCCTGCATCACGTCTGCACAAAGCCGCATGATGCGCTGGAAGAAAACTTTGCCCCCGTCTTCATCTCCGTGGTGCTCATTGAGTTCTTTAAGGTTATGTCCGGCACTGAAAACCGATCCGGCGGCAGCGATCACAACGACTCTGACCTGTTCGTTGTCATAGGATTCCCGAAGGGCCGTGAGCAGAGCATTCAACATTTCCTCGCTTAAGGCATTGCGCTGATCCGGCTGATTGAGGGTCAGGGTCAGGACGTGATCGTTCATATGGGGCAGTAAGCAGGTGGATGATGACATATTGGCCTCTGTCTGATGGTGAATGACGAATAAACAGACTAGCCGAAAATTCACTTTAATCAAGGCCGGATGGTTTAATTGGGGGGCCATATGTCCCAGAGGGTATCAGGTGGTGGTGTCTGAAAATATATTGCAATAATAGGCCAGCATCTTCTGGCTGCCTTTAACCAGCGTGAAACGTCCGTCCCCGGTGGGCTGGATGATTTTTTCCCGGATGAGAATGTAAATCCCCTGACTTAACGCATAATCCTCATCATTTTTAGGCAAAAAGACCTCGCCATCTTTTTTAGTAATTTGTTTAATAATTTCGGTTGCCCTGACCTTAAGTTCGATTTCCGACAGGGGCAGGTCCGTGCTTTCTTCAAAGACTTTGGCAAGGATATTGGTGGGGAGAATGGGAATAAGACTGCTGATACGGCCGGTCAGTTCCTGCCCCAGTTTGTCAATCACTTCCCGCCGGGCAGAGGGGTCCAGATTGTTGATATCCACCGCATTTTCCTGTTGCCATTTGTTCAGCGATATGGGCACGCCAAAGTTAACACAGGAATAGCCAAAGGGTTTATGACGGCGCGGCAGCATATAGGTGGTGACGGTGGCGACAAAGCGTATGAAGGACAGGAGGGTATAAAATCGGCTCTTGTCTTCAAAACCCTTGTCTTGATGGGCAATCAGGGTTTTAAACTCTGGAATTCTGTCGTAATTCAGGGCGGCGGGGATAAAGACAATATCTCTGCAATTGCCCTCTTTATTGGCCTTGAGCAGATAATTCAACAGCCCGAGCTTCATAGGCTGCATTTGCCCATCCCGCGAAAGTCCGCCCTCAATGAAAAGCCCCTGAGGGACGCATTGGGAGGTGGCCAGAAATACATAACGCTGTAACAGGCAGTGATAGAGCTTGTCCCCGCTGCGGTCGCGGCGGATAATATAAAAACCGAAAGCATGTAACAACTGTCGAAAGGGAAAGACCGGTGCCCATTCCCCGGCGGCATAGGAAATTGGCGCGCGTTGAGACGTCATGTAGATTAACAACAGCGGATCGAAATTTGACCGGTGATTGGACACCAGAACCACACAGTCATCCTTGGTGATTTGCTGATAATCGTGTTCCGACCGATAGCCCACCTTAATCCAATAAAACATGCGCAGGAAAATTTTTGATAACCAATAGCCAAGCCGGAAATACAGAAAAGCATTGAAAGACGGGACAATCTCATTGGCATAGTCCCGGGCTTCTTTCAGAACCTTATGGGCGGGGCGGTCGTCTTCCTGAATGGTTTTCTTGATAATATTTTTGACGTCCGGGTCACTCAGCAAACGGTCGATCCACAGGCGCCGATTGGCTAACGCGTAGGACGGCAGGCCAAAATCCAGCTCCTCATCCAGAATTCTTTCGGTGGCCTGAAAACGGCGGTAAATGAATTTCTGAATCAGCGGCAGGATGACAAGCTGTAGAAGACCGTAGGTTGCCAGAAGCAACAACGCGATGAAATGCCAAAATTTCAATTCTACGATTTCAGACAAGCCCCATTCCCGTTATTTATGGCCGATACTTAATGGCCCATATTTATTATGATGTCTCATTCTGTAGTATTTCGGCAAGCTTTTCAAGCGGTGCCTTATCATTGATAATGCCCAGCGGGATGGTGAAATGCCCCCGGTTATAGATGAAACGGTTTTCGGTTGGCACGTCCCAATCATCCATTTGCCGATGGGCGGAGGGGGCCGGAGTGACCGTGTCGCGGGTGCCTGTTACACTGACGATATTCTGCCCCGCAACGCAAGCGATGCCATCGGGGTCAAGTCTTTCAAGCCAGGCTTTTTCCAGATCGCGGTGCCAGCCTTTTTCTTTCATGGCATCACCAATATTCCAAATATCAGACAGGGAGCCTTCCAAGGCCGTTTCCGAAACATGGGCACAATGGGCGGCAAGGAACAGAGCCTGAGGTTGCAGATGATCCGGCCATTGGCAAGCCCGGATGGCGATGAATTTGGCACTTTGCGCCCCAAGGCTGCTGCCGCCAATGGCAATCGGGCCGCTGCTGGTGCTGCGGCTCCAGTTTATTATCGTGGCCCATTCTTTAAGCTGTGCCGCCATAAATTCGACCATGCTGACGGGAATAGACGACAGAAACTGTTCGCCGCCGAAATGACCGGGCAAAACGCGTCTGCCATGCCAGGGCGCTTCGGGTTTAATGACCCGAATGCCCATTTGGACCAGATCAGTGACCTCATCCAGCAATTGATGATAATGGTCGGATTCAACACAGATTCCGTGGCCAAAGATCAGCGTTGGCGGGTTTTCCACATCTCGTGGTTCATAGACGCGGGCATAAACAACATCATTCATTTCCGCAGAGGGCGAGGGGAAGCGTATCCAATAGTCATGGCCCCGCGCCGTGGGAAGTTTGCGGGAAACCTCGACATCGGGTAGTT
This sequence comes from Emcibacter sp., assembly GCA_016765435.1. Taxonomy (GTDB): domain Bacteria; phylum Pseudomonadota; class Alphaproteobacteria; order Sphingomonadales; family Emcibacteraceae; genus Paremcibacter. Next base: position 244 of record JAESPY010000222.1, on the reverse strand, counting down.
TTTCCGGCAATAGAAAACAGGCCTCCAGTTTCTCGCCTTCTGGGCCATAACGTTCCGCGACCTCTGCCGGGGTGGGCGGCGATACCAAAACCGATGTTTTGACCAGTTTTTTCAGGGGCGTGAAAAGCTTGCAGGTCATATTATAGGCGGTCCGGCTGTCCAGCCGCATTTCTTCGACGATGGGCAATCTTTCCGCGGCGACCTCATCGGGGCCAAAGAAATAATCCCGCCAGAGCTGTTCCGT